>JAQXYZ010000038.1 GCA_029226935.1 Bacillota bacterium
CGAAGCCAGGTGCTCCGGAGAACCGTATCAACATCATCGATACTCCTGGACACGTAGACTTTACAGTTGAAGTAGAGCGTTCCCTTCGTGGCTTAGACGGCGCCGTTGGTGTCTTCTGTGCAAAGGGTGGTGTTGAGCCGCAGTCAGAGAATGTATGGCGTCAGGCTGACACATACAATGTACCGCGTATGGCATTCATCAATAAGATGGATATCTTAGGTGCTAACTTCTACGGAGCTGTAGATCAGATTCGTACCAGATTAGGAAAGAACGCAATCGTATTACAGCTTCCAATCGGAAAAGAGGATGATTTCAAGGGAATCATCGATCTGTTTGAGATGGAAGCATACATCTACAATGATGATAAGGGTGATGATATTTCTGTTGTAGAGATTCCGGATGACATGAAGGATGAGGCAGAGTTATATCACACCGAGCTCGTTGAGAAGATCTCCGAGTTAGATGATGATCTCATGATGATGTATTTAGAGGGAGAAGAGCCGACTGTTGAGCAGATGAAGGCTGTTCTTCGTAAAGCAACCTGCGAGTGTACAGCAGTACCTGTATGCTGCGGATCTGCTTATCGTAACAAAGGTGTTCAGAAATTATTGGATGCAGTATTAGAGTTTATGCCGGCTCCTACTGATGTCCCGGACATCACAGGTGTCGATTTACAGGGAAATGAAGTGACCCGTAAGTCATCAGACGAAGAGCCATTCTCTGCTCTTGCATTCAAGATCATGACTGACCCATTCGTTGGAAAATTAGCATTTATCCGTGTTTATTCCGGAGTATTGAACTCAGGTTCATACGTGCTGAATGCAACCAAGGATAAAAAAGAGCGTGTAGGACGTCTGTTACAGATGCACGCAAACAAGAGACAGGAGTTAGACAAGGTTTATTCCGGGGATATCGCAGCAGCAGTAGGATTTAAGGTTACTACTACCGGTGATACCATCTGTGATGAGCAGCATCCTGTAATCTTAGAGTCTATGGAATTCCCGGAGCCGGTTATCGAGCTTGCAATCGAGCCGAAGACAAAAGCCGGACAGGGCAAGATGGGAGAGGCTTTGGCAAAACTTGCAGAAGAGGATCCTACATTCCGTGCTCATACTGATCAGGAGACCGGTCAGACAATCATCGCCGGTATGGGCGAGCTCCATCTGGAGATCATCGTTGACCGTCTGCTTCGTGAGTTCAAGGTAGAGGCAAACGTTGGTGCACCTCAGGTAGCATACAAAGAGACCTTTACTAAGGCCGTTGATCAGGAATACAAATATGCAAAACAGTCCGGTGGACGTGGACAGTACGGACATTGTAAAGTTCGTTTCGAGCCAATGGATGCCAACGGAGAAGAATTATTCAAATTCGATTCAGAGGTTGTCGGTGGAGCGATTCCAAAAGAGTACATTCCGGCAGTCGGAGAAGGTATCGAAGAGGCTTCAAAAGCCGGTACACTTGCAGGATTCCCTGTACTTGGTGTACACGCTACCGTATATGACGGATCATACCATGAGGTCGATTCATCAGAGATGGCGTTCCACATTGCAGGTTCTATGTGCTTCAAAGAGGCTATGGCAAAAGCTGAGCCGGCCATCCTTGAGCCGATCATGAAAGTCGAAGTAACAATGCCTGAGGAATATATGGGTGATGTTATCGGAAGCTTGAACTCAAAACGTGGACAGGTTCGTGAGATGGATGACATCGGAAACGGCAAGATCGTACGTGCATTAGTTCCGTTAGCAGAGATGTTCGGATACTCAACAGAGTTACGTTCTACTACTCAGGGACGTGGAAACTACTCAATGTTCTTCGAGAAATATGAGCAGGTTCCAAAGTCTGTACAGGATAAGATTATTTCTGCACAGGGTAAGTAATAGAAAATTACTTGTAAATACTTGAAAAACTCATAGATTTTGATATAATCAAATCTATGAGTTGCAACAAAAACGAATCAAAAATAGCCCGTGAGGCAAAAAATTAAGGAGGACATTTCAAAATGGCAAAGGCTAAATTTGAAAGAACAAAACCACATTGTAATATTGGTACCATCGGTCACGTAGATCATGGTAAAACAACTTTAACTGCAGCTATCACAAAAGTATTAGCTGAGCGCGTAGCTGGTAACGAAGCTACTGATTTCGAGAACATCGACAAAGCTCCGGAAGAGAGAGAGCGTGGAATCACTATCTCTACTGCTCACGTTGAGTACGAGACAGAGAAGAGACATTACGCACACGTTGACTGCCCAGGACATGCTGACTACGTTAAGAACATGATCACCGGTGCTGCTCAGATGGACGGCGCTATCTTAGTAGTAGCTGCTACTGACGGTGTTATGGCTCAGACAAAGGAGCATATCCTTCTGTCTCGTCAGGTAGGTGTACCTTACATCGTTGTTTTCTTAAACAAGTGCGATATGGTAGACGATGAGGAGCTCATCGAGTTAGTAGAGATGGAAGTTACCGAGCAGTTAGAGGAGTACGGATTTACAGATTGCCCGATCGTTAAGGGTTCTGCTCTGAAGGCTCTGGAAGATCCCAACGGCGAGTGGGGCGACAAGATCATGGAGCTCATGAGCACTGTTGATGAGTATATTCCTGATCCTGAGCGTGATACAGACAAGCCTTTCCTTATGCCTGTCGAGGACGTATTCACCATTACCGGTCGTGGTACTGTAGCTACCGGTCGTGTAGAGCGTGGATGCCTGCACTTATCTGATGAGTTAGAGATCATCGGTGTTAAGGAAGAGACTCAGAAGACCGTTGTTACCGGTATCGAGATGTTCCGTAAGATGTTAGACGAGGCTCAGGCTGGTGATAACATCGGTGCATTACTTCGTGGTATCAACCGTGACCAGATCGTTCGTGGACAGGTTCTTGCTAAGCCAGGTACTGTTACCTGCCATCACAAGTTTACCGCTCAGGTTTACGTATTAACAAAGGACGAAGGTGGACGTCATACTCCATTCTTCAACAACTATCGTCCACAGTTCTATTTCAGAACAACTGACGTTACTGGTGTTTGTGAGCTTCCAGCTGGTACAGAGATGTGCATGCCTGGTGATAACGTAGAGATGACTATCGAGCTGATTCATCCGGTAGCTATGGAGCAGGGTCTTACATTCGCTATCCGTGAGGGTGGACGTACTGTAGGATCTGGACGTGTAGCAACAGTTATCGAGTAATCTGCGCGTAAGCAATGAGATAAGTGCCGGTTAAGGCGATAATAATAGGGACTCCAAGTTTTACTTGGAAGTCCCTATTATATTGCCTTTGCGGACATTTAGCGAATGTCCGCGACCGAGGAAATGCAAAGCATTTTCGAGGGGCGCTTATCGGTCTTTCGGAGATTTCTTGGGAGCCTTTTTACGTCTGTGTAATAGTGCAAATGTGGTCAGCGGTGCCAAAACGGTGCCAGAAAACAAAACCTCCAACGAATTCAGCTATCCGTTGGAGATAATTTATAGTAATTTCTTCTTTATATGTTTCAAGTAGTTCTTTTTGAAGTCTCTGATATTATCAAAAAATTCCATTTCTGAACGGCTAAATGAATTGGTATCAGCCTTTTCAGCAAGAAGTTCCATCGTACAAATAAGGTCTGCAATTTGAAACAACTTATAATCCACTGGTTTCACTTTCCGGAATTCAACATGAGCATATAGCGTACTGAATACCGATGTGAGAATTTTGGTGAGTTCGATTTGTCCGTTGTCATAGTAGATAATAACTTTGTCAAAACTATTCCAAAAGCCTTCGTTGTTTCGCAGTACATCAGCCAGAGCTTTTGATACTTTTGAAGTCATTGTAATGACATCGGGGCATTCACTTTTCTTTACCTTGATGCAGGAATACTGAAAATCAAGTCTACGTGCAAAGTTGAATAAGGCATTGAACAGGCGTTTTCTTTCCTCTACTAAATCATTAGAATACACGGATTCACGTCTTATCAGTGGACCCGTATGGATAGCATGATGCGGGTATCCTAGATTGGATAAATGAGAATCGAAGACCTTTATATTTTCGGAGATATCAATATTTTGATTATGTAATATCATAGAAACCAAGTAGTAGGGAGCGTGGATTTCGTAAGGACCAAAGTCCCCGGACTCGTCTATGAATACACTAAGTATCTTTTCTGACATACAACCATCCTTTTGTAACAATTTGGAGTATGAAAATGGCGGGGAAATTCCCCGCCGCTCGGTGGACCAGGGTCTTTCGACCAGCCCAAAATCAGCCACCGCTGATTTATTATATGTTCATTATAAGCGAAATATTCAAGAAAGTCAATTACCACCCTTTAATCTGTTTTATCTGTTCTGCCCGTTCGGGATCTCTGTGATACTGTAGCTTGAACTGAATCGTTTCCACTACTTCTTTTCTGGCTTCGTCATCCAACTGGTAAAAGGAAGTCAGCAAATTATCCACATCCGGCATACTGTTTTTCCCGAAAAGAAACTCAGATGACATTATATACTTTAAGGTCACCTGTATCCATCACAGCAGAATCAAGTTGAACAGGAAGCCAGAGAGCAGGTGAAAACGATGATGAAGCAGATGGAGTAAAAACAGGGAGAGACGGAGATGTTGAAAATGCAGGATTAGATGAAATGGGTCGGATTGATGCACAATATAGAGCTTGTGCAGAAGGAATTGCATTGAAAGAAATTATATATTTGAAAAGAACAAGAAATCTCTATTCGAATGTTTATTGTTTTTTAATATTTGAATGGAGTTTTTTTATGGACAAATAAATATGGTAGAAGTATAATGAACAAAAAAGAAAGGGGAGATTCTTATAAGAGAAGCGCCAGAAAGATTTAAATTAGAAGATACAACAGTATGGTCCTTTCCAGAAAGAGGAAGTTGGGCTACACATTCGGGGAAATATAGAGGGAATTGGTCTCCATATATTCCTAGAAACCTTATTTTACGTTATTCAAAGAAAAACGATTGGATACTAGATCAATTCTTAGGCAGTGGTACAACGTTGATAGAAGCAAAGCTATTAGGAAGAAATGCTATCGGTGTTGATATAAATCCTGAAGCCGTCAAACTATCTAACACAAATCTTAATTTTACTTGTCAAGAAAGCTCAAAAATTTTCACAAGACAAGGGAATGCAAATAATTTAACATTTATTAAAGATGAAAGAATAAACCTTATCTGTACGCATCCCCCATACGCAGATATTATACGATACAGTAAAGAAATTCCGGGAGATATTTCTCACTTAAAATATGAGGAGTTTTTGAAGGCGTTGGGGCAAGTCGCAAGAGAAGCATATAGAGTGTTAAAGAAGCAAGGAATATGTGCGTTTATGATCGGAGACATACGAAGAAAAGGTTATGTATTGCCGTTGGGGATGAATTCTATGCAGAAATTTGTTGATGCAGGATTTAAACTTAAGGAAATTGTTATAAAAGAACAGCATAATTGTCGCTCAACTGACTATTGGGAGGGAAGAGAGAAAAGATTCTTAATGTTGGCACATGAGTATATTTTTATATTGGAAAAAGCAGATGATCATAAATTCGTTTGAAGTATTTTAGTATTTTTCTGTTAAACCAAGAACAAATGTTTGTATAAAAGTCTGCAATCGCTGAAATAAATGTTGCTACCACTGAAATTGCATGATAGAATAACGACATAGCAATATTTTAGAAAAGCGGTTTAGAGGTTAAATATGGCGGTTAGTTATAAAAAATTGTGGAAATTACTTATCGATAGAGATATGAAAAAGAAAGATTTATGTGTGGCTGCAGGTATTAGTCATGCTTCAGTGGCGAAACTTGGAAAAAACGAAAATGTTACCACAGATGTGCTGGTGAAAATTTGCACTGCTTTAAAATGTGATATTAGTGATATCATGGAAATAATAGAGATTGAAGGGGAAAAGGCGTGATGGAACAAGTTTTAAAGAAAGAAAAACAGATACAGACAAAGCCTATCTTGAAATGGGCTGGTGGAAAGACTCAGATGTTAGGTGATATTATGCCCAAAATTCCTCAAAAATATGGAAAGTATATTGAGCCATTTGTTGGTGGCGGTGCGTTGTTTTTTGCATTAAGTCCGGATAAAGCAATAATTGCAGATAGTAATCCAGAACTGATCAATATGTATCGACAAGTTGCTGATAATGTAGAGGATGTTATTTCATACTTGAAAAAATATAAAAATACCAAAGAAGATTTTTATGAAGTACGTTCATTAGATTGGGTTAAGTTAAAAAAAGAGGAAGCAGCAGCAAGAACTATTTATTTGAATAAAACATGTTTTAATGGTTTGTATCGTGTAAATAAAAAAGGACAGTTTAATGTTCCATTTGGCAAATATAAAGCACCAAATATTTGTGATGAAGAGGCTTTATATGATGCTTCAGACGTGTTTAAAAAAGCGACTATAACATGTGGAGATTATCTTTCGGTATTGAAAGAATATGCAGAACCAGGAGATTTTATCTTTTTAGATCCTCCGTATTTGCCTATTTCAGAATATTCAGATTTTAAGAGATATACGAAAGAACAATTTTATGAAGAAGATCATGTAGAATTAGCGAAAGAAGTCAAAAGATTACAGGAGTTAGGGTGCCATGTAATATTGACAAATTCCAATCATCCATTGGTTCATGAGTTATATGCAGATTATAAGATTGAGGTTATTCAAACAAAAAGGTATATTTCTTGTAATGGAAGTAAAAGAAAAGGTGAAGATATTATAGTAGATATTCCGCCAAAACAGAAAACTATGTTAAAAATAGTTCCAAAACCTTTGCCTGAACAGATAATGAAATATCCAGCAACTAGATATATGGGTTCTAAAAGTAAATTATTGCCTCAAATTTGGGCTGTCGCTTCACAATTCAATTTTGATACGGTAGTGGATCTGTTCTCAGGTTCTGGAATTGTTGGTTATATGTTTAAGGCTCAAGGGAAAACGGTAATTAGCAATGACTATATGGCAATGTCGGCAACTTTTACCAAAGCAATGGTGGAAAACAACAATGTTGTATTGCCGTTAGATGAGGCAAGAAAATTACTGATTGAAAAAAAGGAGTCTGATCATTTTGTAGAAGAGACGTTTCAAGGGTTATATTATAAAGATGAAGAGAATAAACTAATAGATATTCTACGAACCAATATCGCTAGTATTAGAGATCAATATAAGAAAGCGATTGCAATGACAGCACTGATTAGAGCCTGCATAAAGAAAAGACCAAGAGGAATTTTTACATATACAGGAGATCGATATAATGATGGAAGAAAAGATTTGCAGAAATCTTTAGAGCAGCAATTCCTGGAAGCAGTGGAGAGTATCAATAATGCAATTTTTGATAATGGGTGCGAAAATAAATCTAAACATGGAGATGCAATGGAAGTAAAAATTAAACATCCAGATTTAGTATATATCGATCCACCATATTATTCTCCACTGTCAGATAATGAATATGTTCGTAGATACCATTTTGTTGAAGGACTGGCACGAGACTGGAAAGGTGTAGAAATCCAAGAAAATACGATAACAAAGAAATTTAAGTCATATCCCACACCATTTTCAACCAGAAAAGGCGCTGCAGATGCATTCGATAAGCTGTTTAAAAAGTTTTCGAATAGTATTTTGATTGTATCTTACTCTTCAAATGGTCAACCAACACAAGATGAAATGGTTGCGCTTATGTCTAAGTATAAAGAACATGTAGAAGTAGTGCCAATAGACTATACATATTCTTTTGGAAATCAAAAGCATGCTAAGACAAATCGAAATAAGGTACAGGAATATTTGTTTGTTGGGTTTAACGGAGAAGACGTATGGAAGAAAAAGTAGATATTTGGTTAGTAGGAAATACCGGATTACGGAATCCCAATAGAATACAGGAAGGTTTTAAAGCGTTTTCAAATTCACCGTATGTGGGAAAACTTCGTGGAAAAGAGAATGAAATTGGTTTTATGAATTTTCTTAATGACCAGGGAATCATTTTAAATGAAGCCGGGAAAGACACATCCGGTAGTCATGCTCGGAAATGGCGTTTGATGTTTTCAAAAAATGGCTTCATCTATCCACAAGTAAAGAAAAAAGATGGAGATCAAGATGAACTGGGAAACTTGGATGATATAACACCATTCGGACGAACTTTTTTAAAGGCGGATACGTATCCGGCAGTGCAAGAATGTTATTTAAGGGCATTAAGTGTTGAACAATTTGCCATGCCAGATGGAAATTCTTATTTTTCTCCATTGAGATGGATATTAGCAATTATGCTGGAGTTAGAGAAGCGAACAGGAAGTTCAGAGATTACCAGAATAGAGTTTGCGTTATGGGGGCATACGACAAATCCGAGTTATTCAACTGAAGAGGTTGTGGACAATATTTTGGATTTGCGTACTCGTAGAAAACAAGCACCGTCAAAGCGCAATTTTGATAGGAAAGAAGTTGCAGAACGTGGAAAATATTATGATAAGAAAGTAGATAATTTTTTTGATTATTGTGATATGAACATGCGGTACTTACGTATTTCAGGTGTGTTACAACGAAAAGGAAGAGGAATGGTCATTGCTCCGGCTAAGCATATTCTGGCTGAAAAATTGGCAAAATCAACATCGAGTGAAGAATCAATAATGCTTCAATATAAGAGATTATGCGAAGGTGCAGAATTACCAACGGATAATGTGGATACGGCTAGAGCTTTACTGAATGATTTGATGAAGCAGATGAAGAGCACACAAATTATGTTTGATATTTCTGATCTGCCGTTGAACACCGCAACAGAAATCAATATTGCCAGACGGCGTTTGGAAAATATCTTATCCCAAACAGATGAAATTCAATATGCAAAAGAGCAGTGTAATCAATGGCAAGAAATAGCCGATTATATGGAACTATTGATCAAAGGTGGTGGAAAGCGTACATACGACGATGACAATGTTATTGAAGTGCCCAAAGACGAAACTCCGGCATATTTGGAATGGATTTTATGGAGAGCATCTTTAGCCATTGACCATATGATCAATAAACCATATGAAGTGAGAGGCTTTAAATTGGATTCAGATTTTCTTCCGGTATCTGCCGCTGGTGGTGGAAAAGGTGATCTATATTGCGAATTTAACGATTTTACTATTTTAACTGAAGTAACGATGTCGACATCATCACGTCAGGAAGCAATGGAAGGGGAGCCTGTAAGAAGACATGTATCGGATGCAGTTCTAAAATATGATAAGCCAGTATATGGAATGTTTATTGCAGTAAAAATAGATACGAATACAGCAGAAACATTTAGACATGGTATTTGGTATGCGCGAGGAGATGTAAAGCAAAGATTAGATATTGTTCCATTGACCTTAGCCCAGTATAGAGATTATTTTATAGCTATGTTTAGAACAGGCCATGCTAACCCGGAAAAATTGCGAGAATTGATTTTGTTATGTGAAACCAGAAGAGATATATTAAATGCATCGGGATGGAAAGCATATATAGATACTGCGATCAATGAAAAGATCAATAAAATGAAGCAACATAAAGATTCAATGAAAGAAGAGAAAAATCCTGTTATTTCACCTGGAACATTGGTGTATAGTCCAATAGAAGGAAAAGGACAAGTAATAGCAATAGAGGTAAGTTTGCCGAATTGCCAAACAAAATCTGCTAAATTTCCATACTTAAATGAAATTCCAGAAGAAATAAAAATCGATTCGGATGGAAGAAAAGTGTATCATGATCGTTTGGGTGAAGGAACAATATTTGCGTATGTTGTTGCGTTTAAAAATACATTTATCTCATTATCTTGGGCCGAAACAATCAAGATAACAATTTAATATATAGAGAAAGGATACGAAAAAATGGATTTGACATCAGTACCTAAAAGTATAGATGATGCACTGCGAGTACAAAGAAAATATGTGATTCCTAGATTTCAACGAGAATATGCGTGGGAAAATGAAGAGTTACAAACAATATATGAAGATCTTATAGAAAATATATATATCAGAGATGGTACATTTTATACAAACGATTATTTTATAGGGTCATTAGTATTAGTTGGTGACGACGATGATACTAGTAAAATAGAACGTTTGGTAGTAGATGGACAGCAAAGGTTAATGACTTTTACTATTGCATTTGCTGTTTTGGCTCAAAAATTTAAAGAATTAGGGCAAGAAAAATTGAGTGAGAAGACACATTTGAATGTAATGGGAGAAGATAATGACGGAAATCCATATGCAAAATTGGTTAATGAAAATCCTAAACCTTTTTTTCAAAAAAGAATACAACAAAAGGATATAGATTTTAACGCTATACCTGAAACAAATGAAGAAAAGAGGATATTGAATGCATATAATTTCTTTGATCGACAATTAAAAGAAACAATTTTAATTAAAAACATTAGAGATAATAATTCAGGAACAGGAGATATAAACTATTTAGATGCTTTGAAAGCATTTAGGGATCAGATTTTAAAATGTAAAGTTATTTATGTTACAGTAAAAAGTTTAGACGATGCATATACTATTTTTGAGGTGTTAAATTCAAAAGGAAAGGATTTGGCACCAGTAGATATGATTAAAAATTCATTGTTTAGTATTTTAACAGAAGATGAGCCGTTAGATTATGCAGTAGAAAAATGGAAAGAAATAAAGAGAAATTTAAAAAATTGTACAGATCTGGATATAAACATATTTTATAGACATTTTTGGCTCTCAAAATATAGTTTATCAACGACAAGAAAACTAGTGTATAATTTTAATAAAACTATACCACGTACAATTGAGGGGTATACGGAGTTTATTAATTCACTGGAAAAAGAAGCTAAACAATATGCTTTAATAGCGGCACCTAAAAAAGAAGATTGGACGCAACCAGAAGATTTATTTGTATACACATGTTTAGAAAGTTTTTGCATTTTTAATGTATCACAAGTCAGAATCTTTTTACTTGCGTTGTTTGAAGTGAAAAATTCTCAATTAATATCCTTTAAAAATTTTAAAAAGATATTAGTATATTTGGAACACTATCATTTCATATTTACTGCAGTTTGTTCAAGCAGACCATCTGGACTTGAACGTAGATATTCGTCATATGCAAGACAATTGAGAAATTGTACAAGTAAAACGGAGAGTGCCGATTGTATTAATAATTTGATTTCTGACTTAAAAGAAGGAATACCTGACTACGGTATCTTTGAAAAACAGTTTGAAAAAATCGTGTATACATCAACGAAAGAAAAAGATAAAAAGTTGGTAAAATATATTTTGAAAAAATTAAATACCCATTATTCATCTAATGAGTTGGCGCCAAATTCTTTTACAATAGAACATATTTTACCGGAATCAGTTGAAACAGAGTATGTAGGAATGATAGGAAATTTATTGCCATTAGGGGAGCAGCTAAATAATGATTTGTCTAATAAGGCTTTTAAATCAAAAATGAGACGGTACCCAGAATCTCAGTATACAACGGTAAAAAGATTTGTGGAGGAAAATAAGGAAAAAGAGGAATGGGGCGAAAAAGAAATTGTGGAGCGGACAAAATGCATTGCGAGTGTTATGTATAACAATATTATCGAAGGGTAGTGATAACACTATGAGAACAAAATTCTCAAAAACTACCTGGAACTAATAGAAAATCACCATTCGTACACCGCAATACACCATTCTGATACTGTGAGGGTCGACGTACAGTAGGATTTGGACGTGTAGCAACTGTCATCGAGTAATCAATAGAATTACAGTAAATTCAAGGGTTTCAAGCATTTGCTTGGAACCCTTTTTTTCTACTGATTAAATAAAGAATGAATTTTGGCAACATTTTGGCAGTAAAATATTCGTCTGAGTTGCTAGACAAAACAGAATCGTAGAAGTATAATAATACCAAAAGAAACATGAAACGATTTAAGCACATACCGGAGAGGAAATACGAAAAAGATGGAGCACTTTGAGCCAATTAACGAGACATCCTATTTGTCTGTTCCGAATGCACCCATATACAGGAAAATTATGCGTCTCTTTTACCGGGAATATGAGAAGATGCATTTTCAGCTGTATAAGGAAGATGTTTTAGAACTGCTTCGGATGGATGAAGAGTTTTCGGACTACGGGATGGAGCAGCTGGTTCAGGATTTGGATGCACTTGTTAAATGGAAGAATCTAACACCCATTCAGGATCCGGGAAGGGTGTATACGATCGCAGATTATAAGAACAAGCAGTACCGATACACCATGTCAGAGTATGCCGTGGAAATTGAGCGTCTGACGGTAAGGCTGGAAAATATTTTTGTTGAATCCGGTAACTTGTCTACGAATTTCTTTGTTCGTCTGGAGAAAAGTCTTTCGGATGCTCCGCTTATGGAGCATGCCGGTCTGAAAGAGGTTAATGAGTGGTGGAGTCTTCTTCAGGAAGATTTTAAGCGCTTAAATCAGAATTATCAGGATTATCTAAGGGACTTCTATTCCGGGAAAACAGACCACTTGATGAAGTCCGTCGAATTTGTGATTCACAAGGATAAATTTATTAAATATCTGACTGATTTTGTGCAGGAATTGCAGCACCATTCCAAGCGGATTGAGCAGATTTTACGAAAATGTGTTCCGCTGGTGGAAGATTGTATTTTGGAGAAAGTGGTGCAGAGTGAGCTGGATATTCCTCATGCCCTTTTGGAGATTCATGGAAATGCAGAAGCAAGTATACGTGAAAACATAATGGGAAAGTGGAATTCTCTGAAAGGCTGGTTTCTGGATACGAAGGAACATGAATGTGAGTGTAAAAAGGTTCTGAAAATCACAAACGATGTCATTCGAAGCATTATAAGAAATGCTGCTTTGCTGGTTCAGATTCAGAACTGGGGAATCAGCAGGAAAGATGATTATCGGAAATTCCTTGAGTTATTTTTAAAATGTGAAAATCTGGATGAGGCGCGCAGGTTGTCGGCTCATGTTTTTGGCATACAGAAAATTGAACATTTTAAGACGCATACGCCCCGGGAAGAGGACGACATTAACCACAGTGTGTATGAGGAAGTTCCAGATGAGATTTTGTTGAAACCACATACGAGAACCTATCGGGAGAAAAAGGACCGACGTGGTTTCACGGATAAATCCCTGGAGAAGATGATGCAGAGACAGAGTTATCTGCGGCGGGCAGAGCAACAGAAAGAGATTGTGATGCAGTATATCAGGGATAACCGCATTGTGTTTTCAGAAATTGATGGAGTGGTTTCAGAGGCTACAAGAACGATTTTTCTGCAGTGGATCGCCCAGGCAAATATGAATTCCGAAAAGCTTGGAAGGACGGAGTATGGGCAGGTGTATCGACTGATCCGGCAGGAAGGAAGCTGTGTCTTAAACTGTGAGGATGGACAATTGAAGATGCCGGCATATATCATGGAGTTTAAATAGAAAATGAATGAAGTAAGAACATTGTTTGAAAATTTCTGGATCTGCAGGGACACGGATAAAGAAACTTTTTATAGAGTGAAAAGAGATATTCCAAATTTTCAGAAGTTTGTCAGGGAGCAGCTTGGATGGAAGCTGGTGCACACGGAAAATTTACTTAAGCTGGAGAAGCGCCCGGCACATGCGGAGCCCTTTATGGGAATTGAGGAGTTTTCCGATATCCGGGATTATTGTATTTTGTGTGTGGTACTTATGTATCTTGAGGATAAGGAGGATCAGGAGCAGTTCCTTTTGTCGGAGCTGATCGACTATGTGGAGACGCAGCTGAAGGCTTACATGGAAATTGACTGGACGTCTTTTACCCAGCGGAAATCCCTGGTGCGTGTCCTGCAGTATATGGAAAGGCTGGGGATGCTTCGGGTTTACGAGGGAAGCAGCGAGGGATTCTCGGCGGAGGCAGGGCAGGAGGTTCTGTATGAAAATACGGGATATTCAAAGTATTTTGCCACAAGCTTTCCTATGGACATTTCCGGATATGAATCCTGGGAGGATTTTGAAAAGGCGGATTTTGAGGAATTCGATCAGGACAGGGGAAGCGTGCGTGTGAATCGGGTATACCGACAGCTTGCCACATGTCCGGCATTTTATTGGAATGGAAATGAAGACGCGGATGCTCATTACCTTAAAAACCAGAGAATGCGCATCGCAAAAAATTTGGACGAAAATCTGGGTGGCAATCTGGATGTCTACAAGAATGCTGCATTTCTTACTCTGGATGAGGATGACTGTTATGGGGCTGTGCACCCGAGGGATGCCATGCTCCCGGAGGCGGTACTTCTGATCTGTGAGAAAATACAGAGCAGTTTGGCCAGAGGAAGATTAAAGAAAAACGATCAGGAATGTATTTCCATGACAAAAGAACAGTTTGCAAAGCTTGTGCTATCTGTCCGAAAGAAATGGAATGGCGCCTGGAGTAAGGAATTCCGTGAGATGGAAGAGAGTCGGCTGCTGGAGACCATTCTGACATACATGGAAAACTGGATGATGGTTCGCCGTGAGGAAGATAAAATTATCGTATTGCCGGCTACAGGGCGGATTTTGGGCTCTTATCCGGAGGATTTTAATGGTAATACAACCGCGAAGAAGGAGAAAAAATGAGTGACCGCTTTAAGATGAACCGGATTGGATTCGTGAATTTCTGGTTATATGATGAAGAAGATTTTGAATTTGCAGATGGAAAGCTTCTGCTCCGAGGGCAGAATGGTTCCGGTAAGTCCATTACGACACAGAGCTTTATTCCCTTTGTTCTGGACGGGGACCGTACGCCAAGCCGCCTGGATCCCTTTGGCTCCAGTGACCGGAGAATGGAATACTATTTTCTGGGGGAAGAGGGAAGAGACGAGGCCACCGGCTATCTGTTTCTCGAATTCAAAAAGGAGACCACCGGGGAGTACCGGACGATTGGAATCGGACAAAGGGCGAAACGCGGCAAACCAATGGATTTCTGGGGATTTATCATTCTGGACGGTCGCAGGATTGGCCAGGATCTGTGGCTGTATAAAGAGGTTGGTTCCACGAGAATCCCGTATGATAAGAGAGAACTGAAGGCGGCACTGGGCGAGGAAAATTATTTTACCGACAGTCAGAGCGAGTACAAGAAGCATGTGAACCAGTATCTGTTCGGCTTTCGCAAGGACGAGCAGTATGAGCAGTTTATCAAGCTTCTGGTCAAGGTCCGGGCCCCAAAGCTTTCCAAAGAATTCAAGCCCACAAAGGTGTATGAGATCTTAAATGACTCCCTGCAGACACTGACGGATGAGGATCTGCGTGCCATGGTTGATGCTATGGAAAAAATGGACGAGATTCAGGACAGTCTTGATTTGTTAAAGATAGCATTCAACGATATTAAGATTATTCGGAATGAATACACACGCTATAATCAGTACATGCTTGCCAGGAAAGCATCGGGCTATTTGTCGAAAAAGAAAGAGGTGGAATCTGCCAAAAACCAGCTGGATGCACAGGAGGAAAGGAAACAGGAAATCGAAGCATCTACGCAGGAAAAGAAAAGCCGCTTAGAAGAACTGGAAGAAAAAAAGAGGCTGGCAGAGACGGAACTTGGTGGGCTTTTGGATACGGATCTGGAGGAGATGGACCACAAGCTGGAGCTGGCAAAAAAAGAGTTGGAAGATGCATCCTCCCATGAGAAAAAGTGGGAAGATAAAATTCAGCAGTACAAGGAAAATATCTGGGAAAACCAGCAGAAGCTTAAGGAAATCCAGAGTCGTCTGGAGGAAAGACGAAGGGAACTTTTGGATAAAAAGGAGGAGCTTGACGAACAGCAGGAGGTTCTTAAGTGGGATCAGCATGAAGAGGCTTTACAGATCATCGGGACGGAAGGAACAGACCGGATGGATGAGATGATGAGGGGACTCGATCTGCTGAAAAAACTGGTGGACGAATGCAGACGTGCCATTCAAAAATATGAGGAAATAGCCAAAGAGTACGATGAAATAGCAGTTCAGCTGGAGAAGATAAAAAAACAGAAAGCTGAAAACGAAAGTAATTTGGAAGCAGCACAGGAACAGGTACTGGATGGTATCGACCAGTGGATTACCAATCTGTATGACAAAAAAAAGAATTCCGAAGAATGGCATCCTGAGGAAGCGGTGCTGAAAGAAGCCGAGGAACAAATCAGACGGTACCAGTCTGTGGAGGATGCCTCCGTGATACAGGAACTTTTGCGCAGGGATTATGAGAGACAGCGGCAGGAACTGAAAGATCAGAAAAGCGGAAGAGAGTACGAAAGGAAGCTTCAGAGTGAGGTTCTTACGAAGCAAAAAGAGGAACTTGCCCGTGTGGAAAGTCAGGAGGATTTGACGCCGGTACGGGATGAGAATACAGAGAATACCAGAATTGCGCTGAAGGAGGCCGGAATTACAGCAGTACCGTTTTATAAAACAGTAGAGTTTTCCGAAAAGCTGGATACATCGGCCTGTGCAAGACTGGAGGCCCAGCTGCAGCGAATGGGGCTGTTGGATGCATTGGTGGTATCTTCAGAGGATTTTGCAAGGATTCGTGAAACCTGTCCGCAGTTTCTGGATACGGTAATCTACGTAAAAGAGAAGGGAAATTCCGGCTTTGAAGGTCTGACGGTAAGTGAGGAATTAGAAGAGCCTCTAGGAGATGCTGTCCGCTTGATTCTTTCCAATATCTATGAGGATGGAGGCAGTGGAAACGGCATTTATCTTGGCAGAGATGGCTGTTTCAGCCAGGGAATTCTTGTCGGAAAAGCGGATAAGGAAGGGGAGGCAGAGTTTGTAGGCCTCCTTGCTAGAAAACGGCGGAAGGAACAAAAAATTCAAGAGTTGAAGGAGCAGATCCAGGAACAGGAAGATGTGATTGCAAACCTGGATCATGAAATTCTGCTATTGCAGCAGCGGCTGGAAAGGCTGCAGGAAGAATATCAGAGTCTGCCGGGGTTTGCGAATATCGATGGAGCTTTGAAAGCAGAAAAGGAATGGGAAATGAAGCTGCAGCTCATCACTTCCGAATATGAGCGGACCCAGAAAAAAGAACAAGGTCTTTTTCAGAGGAAAAACGAGCAGTATCAGTTAATGCTTAAGCTCTGTAAGCCATTTCCCTATGGAAGAACTGCCGCCGAGTACGAGGAGGTTCTAGGTGCCATTGATGATTACCGGAAAATCTGGCAGGAAATCAACAGACTTTTGATTCAGATGGATGCAGAGCGCGGCAATGCCAGAGCAAAGGAGGAGCAGATTGACCGGGACGAGCAGTCAATGGA
This sequence comes from Bacillota bacterium, assembly GCA_029226935.1. Lineage (GTDB taxonomy): Bacteria > Bacillota > Clostridia > Lachnospirales > Lachnospiraceae > Suilimivivens. The sequence continues at coordinate 17,190 of JAQXYZ010000038.1, forward strand.
TGATGCCTTTGTTGAAAAACGGGAATGTAGTACGAAGGTAAAGGCATGTGAGCTTCAGATCAAGCAATATGAAGAGTTTTTGAATCGCCCGGAAATTGTGGAGAAGGCAAACCGGCTAAAACAGCTTCGGGCAGAATTGAAGGAAATGACAGAGGAATACAGGGAACTGGATAAGGACCTTGCCGTTCTGTCGGATCAGCTTCATAGACTTCTGGAGGAGGAGCCAAGGCTGAAGGAGAGACTCCAATATGCGGTTACCGGGGAGACATATTTGAAAAACTATTTTGAAGAGGAACTTTCTCTAAACCTTGTATTTGAGCGAGGAAACCGCTCGCTCTCGGACTGTGCGAAGGAGGCTGCCGGCATGATCCGCGAGGGGGATAAGGCAAGAGAGCCGGGAGAACTGCTGCAGTCACTTTATCAGGTTTATCAAAAGCATAACGGAAGTCTTGCAAGCTACGGAACTGCCTTGGAAGAATGTTTCGGACCGGTGGATGAGGAGCCGGAGATTGCAGAAAACTCCAATGTGCTTAGAAAGCGTGTGCGTGTCGTATCTGTATGGAATGGTAAGAAAGTATATCTCGAGGAATTCTACGATATCTTAAAAAATGCCATCGAGGAGACGGAGCTTCTGATTCAGAAAAAGGACCGGGAGCTGTTTGAGGATATCTTATCCCAGACCATCAGTCAGCAGCTGACCGACCGGATCGCAGAGAGCCGGAAATGGGTTAAGGATATGTCAAAGCTGATGAAAGCCATGGATACATCCATGGGGCTTCGTTTTTCTCTGGAATGGAAACCCCGTAAGGCAGAGAATGAGGCACAGCTGGATACCGTGGAGCTGGAGCAGATCCTACTCCGGGATAAGGAACTTCTTACCATGGAGGACATCGAAAAGGTGGCATCCCACTTCAGGAGCCGGATTCGTATGGAAAAGGCAAAGCTTGAAGAGGATGGCAGCGTGATTAATTACATGGAGCTGGTGAGGGACGCGTTAGATTACCGCAAATGGTTTGAATTCCAGATGTTTTTCCAGAAGGGTGAAGATGCGAAAAAGCCCTTAACCAACGCAGCCTTTAACCGTTTCAGCGGCGGTGAAAAGGCCATGGCGATGTATGTTCCCCTTTTTGCGGCGGTCAATGCCCAGTATCAAAAGGCGGAAAATGAGGATCACCCACGCATGATCGCATTGGATGAGGCCTTTGCCGGTGTAGATGATAAGAATATCAGCAGTATGTTTGAATTGGTTCATAAGCTGGATTTCGATTACATCATGAATTCCCAGGCACTTTGGGGCTGCTTTGAGACGGTTAAAAATCTTCGGATTGCAGAGCTTCTGCGTCCGCTGAATTCCCAGACGGTTTCCGTGATCCGCTACACATGGAACGGGCATGAGAGGATATTGGATGAGCAATAATACGGAATGCGCGAACTATTTTAAGAGCCAGAAAGTATATCAAAGATGCATGAAGGAGCTTCGGAAGAAGTGGAAATCCTACGGGAAAGTGGCAGGGCGTATCACGCTAAAGGATACGACCGAGGAGGAGCGTCGGGCCATCGGCGGAATCATAGGAAAAGTATTTTATGATAAGGACATTTGCTTTTCTTTTGCAGAGTTTGAGCAGGGGCTGCAGAGGACTCGTTTTGCCCCGGCGGATATACAGGAAGTACTGGAGGCATATTTCGGTGAGAAGCTTTCCACCAATCAGGGACAAAAAGAGGAGCAGCAGAGAAAGAAAATTGAATTTCTGGACAGTATCCGTTCATATTTTCTGGAAAGCGCAGGCAGTGAGTCCATGGCCTTTTTATGGATGCAGGATATGATTTTCCATAAAAAATACGGATATCAGCTGCTGGTCAGAGAATATGGGAAAGACCCGAAGGATGCAAAAGGATTAGCAAAAAATGTGGGAAACGCGCTTCTGCAGCTGGAAGGCGTAAAGGAGACGGGAAACGAACGGCCTCTGGCGGTATTGGCAGCGGATATATCCGGTAATCCCCACTACTTTGACCGCAGTACGACCCCGGGACAGCTTTTGATGCATGCAATCTGTTATTGGAAGAAAGAGGAACTGCCGGAAAGCGCACATCAGTGGCGGGAACTATTGTTTGATGCCGGAATTGTGCCGGATAATGTGTCCTCGATGGTTCATGCATACGGTCTTCATCT
>JAQXYZ010000039.1 GCA_029226935.1 Bacillota bacterium
CAATAGAAGCCGTAAAGGCAGTAGAAGAATATGGGGAGCTGTCTATGAGTGAGTTAATAGGTATACTGACAGACAGGATGAAACCGACAGAGCACGATAGCAGAATACTTCATAATCGAAATGATACCTATTTTTCTCAAAAGGTAAGAAATTTGCGCTCACATCAAAATAAAATATTCTTTCAAAATGTGTATTATGATCAATCGAAAGAGAAGTATATGTCGTATGAGTGCAAAAATTTAAGAGATACGCTGGAAAACAGTGCATACAGGGAACGAATCAAACGAAGAAAAAAGATGGCACAGCGCTTCTATGCCCAAAAAGTAGATTATGAAATGATAAACAAAGAAAAAAAGTTAATCGGAAATAGTGGCGAAGAATTCGTATATCGTGACCAAATTAATTTTGTCAGAAAGTATGCACCGGAATATGAAAGTAGTGTGCGCCATGTATCAAAATTAGACGGAGATGGTGCGGGATATGACATTAGTTCCTTCGATAAAGATAAAAAAATAGTATATATAGAAGTAAAAACGACCACAGGCAGGAAAGAAACTCCTTTTTATATGAGTGCAGCGGAGTATGCGTTTTTTGAACTGCATAAGGATAATTATATCATTGCGCGGGTCTATGATTTTGATAAGGAAACCGGAACCGGAAAAATAGAATACTTACCAGGTGCGCAAATTGAAGGTACTTTTGAAAAGGAAGTATTTTCATATAAAATTTTTTACAAATAAGGAAAAGGAACAGGCTATGAGCAGCAATGTTTTGGCAAATAGATTATCTCCATTAATTAAATATCCCGGTGGGAAGGAAAAGGAGTTAAATTACATTCTTCCGGCATTGCCATCTAAATTGGAAAGATATTACGAACCGTTTGTAGGCGGAGGTGCTGTATTTTTTGCAATTGATGCAGAAGAATACTATATAAATGATAAGTCCGATGAACTGATTTCGCTTTATAATATGGTTAAGCATCAGAATAAGGAATTTTTTAACAAATTGGAAGCAATCGAAGATAACTGGAAGATTATCAGTGATGTAGTCGACCATCATGAAAAGGCGCTGGTGGATATTTACACTTGCTTTAAAAGGGAAGACATCAATAACCAGCAGCTTGGGGAAAAAATTTCAGAGTTTGTGCATCAAAACAGGGAAGAATTTAAGGGACTCCTGTCAACGGATTTTAACTATAAAATTGAGGAATTTGTTGGAGAACTTTGTAAAAGTATCAAAAATAAAATGATTCGAATGAACAGGATAGAGCGAGAAAAGGGAGAACTTGTATACGCAGATATTGTGGCGAATATAGAGTCTTCACTAAAGGCTGCCTTTTATACTCATTTTAGAATGTTGATGAACCGCAAGGAAGAACTGGGACTTTCGGAGGAGTTTGGAACTGCAATCTATTTTTTTATCAGGCAGGTATGTTATTCTTCCATGTTCCGGTATAATAAAGACGGTAAGTTCAATGTTCCCTATGGCGGTATTTCCTATAACAGAAAATCCTTTGCCAGTAAAATTGAATATTACAAAAATACAGATGTAGTGGAGCATTTAAGAAGGACGACAATTGGGAATATGGATTTCTATGAGTTTATGAAAATAAATGAGCCAAAGGAAAATGACTTTGTATTTTTGGATCCTCCCTATGATTCGGAATTCAGTACCTATGCCCAAAACGAGTTTGACAAAAGCGATCAGGCAAGATTAGCAGAATACTTAATCAAAGAGTGCAAAGCAAACTTTATGATTGTCATCAAAAATACAGAATATATTTCCTCTTTATATCAGGAGGGAAAGGAAACTGCAAATGGAAAAAGCCTTCATGTGAGTTCCTTTGATAAGAAGTATTTCGTCAGTTTTCAGGATAGGAATGATAAAAATGCGCAGCATTTACTGATTACCAATTATGGGATAGAGGATTGATTTATTTTTTTTTAAGGGATATATTTAAATTAGCAAAATAAAATCAAGGAGGTATTACTATGGACAGATTAAAGGGTAAGGTTGCTGTTGTCACTGGCTCTACCAGCGGGATTGGAATTGGTATTGCTAAGCTGTACGCCGCAGAGGGCGCTAAAGTTATCATCTGTGGGCGCAGGGCAGAGAAGGGACAGGCAGTGGTGGATGACATTCAGAAGGATGGCGGGGAAGCCAGTTATCATTTTATGGATATTACCGTTCCTGAGAGCATCGAGAGCCTTATGGCAGATACTGCAGAAAAGTATGGTAAGATTGATGTTTTGGTAAATAATGCTGCCAATGTGGGTCTAAAGGACGGAAGAGTAGATGAACTGACGCTGGAAATGTGGGATAATGTTCTTCAGAGTGATTTGCGTGGAACCTTTTACACAACTAAATGCGTACTTCCTTATATGCAGAAGAATGAAAAGGGAGGCTCCATTATCAATATTGGCTCTATGGCTTCCTGCGGAGGGGATCTTGGCTCTACTGCATATGCCTGTGCCAAAGCAGGAGTGGATATGCTGACCAAGTCGACTGCTCTGCAGTATGGCAAGCAAAATATCCGTTGCAATTGTGTGCGTCCCGGACTGATTGTTACTCCTCAGAACGATGCACATGTTCCACAGGCATTGAAGGATATTTTCCTGAGCAACATCATGGTTAACCGCTATGGATGTCCTGAAGATATCGGAAATATGTGCGTATATTTTGCCTCCGATGAAAGCAGCTATGTGACCGGACAGATCATTAATGTAGACGGTGGATTAAACTCCCATGTTCCTACAGTTGCTCAATTCAGGGATTTAAATTCCCGTACATGGTAACAGTGTAACATACGAGTCTTGGATTGTAGAATGTGCACAATTCAAGACTCTTTTTTTTGTATTAGGTTATGCGTTTAACCTTTGATGTGCCGGGGATTAGAAAGTATAATGAAAATGAAATTAAATTAGAAAAAAGTTTTCAAATGGGAGCAGAGCTGTAAAATGAAAAAACAAAATCAATTTTTGGGGACGGTGTGTAAGATTGCAGTTCCGGTAACATTTCAATCCATGTTGCAGTCATCCTTCAGTGTGGTTGATCAGATTATGATTGGACAGTTAGGAAGTACGGGGGTTGCAGCTGTAGGACTGGCAGGAAAATTTTCTTCTGTGTTTTCTGTAGTTGTCTCTGCGGTTGGAGCGGTTGCGGGAATTATGATTTCTCAATATATAGGGCAAAAAAATCAGAGGGAAGAAAGACGCAGCTTTTTTGTCAATTTATGGATCTCAGTTGGAATTGCGATGGCATTTACACTGCTGTGCCTGATGCTTCCTGAACAGATTATGAATCTTTATACAAAGGATCAGGCAACCTGTCATTTGGCAGCAGGATATCTGAGGATGATTGGACTGACGTTTTTTCCTATAGCCGGAACTACAATGTTTGCAACCCTGTTCCGCTGTATGGAAAAAGCTTCTCTGCCTCTTTATGCGGGTATTATGGCAGCCGTGCTGAACACGGCATTAAATTATATATTGATTTTTGGTAAATTTGGTTTCGCACCCATGGGTGTCTATGGGGCGGCGATTGCAACGGTGATCTCCCAAGTTGCAAGTTTTCTGGTAATGTATGTGTTATACCGTGTCTATTGGAAAAATAGAAAGAATTCAAAAGAAAATGAAAAAAGCAGATTCCAATGGAAACAGTATTGGATTATGTTGTTTCCTATCCTGATCTGTGAGTTCATGTGGAGTCTGGGAGAAAATATTTATGCGGGAATTTATGGGCATCTTGGCACTATGTCATGTGCAGCAATGACGTTGATAAATCCCATTCAGAGTCTGATGATTGGCGCATTATGCGGCTTGTCTCAGGCAGCAGGGGTTATTATAGGCAAGCTCCTTGGAAAAAATGAGCTTAAGGAGGCCTATTTCGGTTCGAAAAAGCTGATGATTTACGGCTGGTGTGGTTCGTTGATTTTATCCGCTCTGCTCCTGATTATAAGACCATTTTATGTAAATATTTATCAGGTAGAGCCAACAGTAAAAATGCTTACATCACAGATACTTGCAGCATATGCGGTAATTGCACCGTTTAAAGTCCAGAACATGATATTGGGAGGCGGTATTCTGCGCAGTGGGGGAAAGACGAACTATGTGATGTGGATTGACCTGATGGGGACATGGATTTTTGGTGTGCCGCTGGGAATGCTGGCAGCTTTTGTGTGGAAGCTTCCCATTCCCTGTGTATATTTTATTCTGTCTCTTGAAGAGTGTATAAGATATGTGGTGTCCCTGATCGTATTTAAGCAAAAAAGGTGGATGCAGCAGCTGAAATCTGAAAAAAGCACAGAATGAGATTATAAATGAAGTTTGCCAATCAGGGAAATGATGATCATAATGAGGAGTATGGACACGAAGATGCCCAGCATGCCTTGTGCCATGATCATTAATGCAATTAATATATTCTGAGACATAAATAAGCCCCTTTCTATAAATAGTTTGAAACCAGATGAATCAGAAGACCGCCGGCGATAACGGATGCAATTTGACCGGAAACATTTGCCCCTGCAGCCTGCATGATTAATATGTTATTGGAATCTTCTTTTAAAGCCATTTTTTGAACTACGCGGGATGACATAGGAAAAGCGGAAATTCCTGCTGCTCCAATCATGGGATTGATTTTTTCTTTTACGAACAGGTTAATTACTTTTGCAAAAACAACACCTGCTATTGTATCAAAGACGAAGGCAACAAGTCCAATTGCCATAATGAGCAGAGTATTTGGCTTTACGAAAGCTTCTGCCTGCATACTGAAGGAAATAGTAATGCCGAGAAATAACGTAATCAGATTGGCAAGGACATTCTGGGCAGTTTCAGACAGGCTTCCCAGAACACCGCATTCTCTCAGTAAATTGCCAAACATCAGAAAGCCGACTAAAGCAACGGATGATGGTGCGATCAGACCCACGATAAAGGTTACTACAATAGGGAATGCAATCCGCATGGACTTCGAAACCTCTCCAGGAGTATATTTCATGCGGATTTGGCGCTCTTTCTTTGTGGTAACCAGTCTGATTGCAAAAGGTTGTACAATGGGAACTAAAGCCATATATGAATAAGCGGCTACGGCAATTGCACCAATATAGTTGGAATGCAGAATCTGGGATACCAGAATTGAGGTAGGACCGTCTGCGGCTCCGATAATACCGATGGCAGCAGCATCCTTCAGATCAAAACCAAGAATTACTGCAAACAGGAGAGCAGCAAAAATGCCGAACTGGGCAGCTGCACCAAATAAAAACAGTATTGGTTTGGAGAGCAGGGGACCAAAGTCAATCATAGCACCTATTCCGATAAAAAGAATAATGGGAAGTGCCTCAGAGGCCTCAATACCTATTGAGAAGAGCCATTCAATAATGCCGTTGGTTTCGCCCACCCCCTCAATGTATTGATTGAGCACGCCACTGGCAGGAAAGTTTACCAGAATTGCTCCGAATCCCATGGGAAGCAGAAGCGACGGCTCATATTCCTTTTTTACAGCAAGCCAGATCAGTATGATTCCGACCACATACATGACTGCCTGCTTCCATGTGATGGCGAGAATGCCGGAAATCAGAAAATCCATTTGGTTCAAATGTTCATTACTCCTTCTTATTTTTAAAAATAAATTGTTTCTATGTCTATTATATAAATCTATATGCAAATCATCACGTAAAGAAAACGTAAAGAAATACGGTAAAAGAGTTTCATTGAACTTCATCTCAATGTGTAGTAAACTGGACTGGTAACGGATATTTTAGCCGGAAAAGAATTAGTCGCGTCGCGAGAATGAGAAAGGATTTATATGAAACTGTATTTGGTAAGGCATGGTGAGACTGACTGGAACCAGGCAAGCAGGATTCAAGGGCAGACAGATACACCTTTGAATCATCATGGAATGGAACAGGCGAGAAAGCTGGCAGAAAAATTGGAGCAGGAAGATTTAAAGATCAGGCATATTTATTCAAGTCCCCAGCAGCGTGCCTGCGAAACTGCCCGAATTATAGGAGAGAGACTTTCCATTTCTCCAATCATGCATCGTGGGCTTGAGGAAATGTGTATGGGAAAGTGGGAAGGATACACATGGAAACAGGTACGGGAAAAGTTTCCTCAAGAGTATGATAATTGGTATACCAACCGTCGGTATCAGGTAACACCTGCGGGAGAGTCTTATCAGCAGCTGCTTGAAAGACTCTTGCCGGCATTAGAAGATATTCTTGAAAAAGAAACAGAGAATACCTTGATTGTGACACATAGTGCAGTGATCATGACATTGATGTCATATTTGTATGATACGCCATTTGAGGATATGGTTAAAAACTACAAGACGGGAAACGCGGCAATTGTGGAAGTGGATTTGACATTGTTTTATGAAAGAATAGGTCGGGAAATCCATCATTTGGCATAACAGACAGAGAATGTGAGATATATGGAATGAAACAATTAGTGATCGGAATTCTGGCACATGTGGATGCCGGAAAGACAACCTTATCGGAAGCAATGCTTTATCTAAGCGGCAGCATTCGTAAGCTGGGGAGAGTAGATAAGAGGGATACGTTTCTGGATACTTACGGACAGGAGAAGGAAAGAGGAATTACCATCTTTTCAAAGCAGGCGGAATTATCTGTAAATGATACACAGATCACGCTTTTAGATACGCCGGGGCATGTGGATTTCTCGTCGGAAATGGAGAGGACTCTTCAAGTGCTGGATTATTGTGTGCTCGTAATCAGCGGAAGTGACGGTGTGCAGGGGCATACTCTGACTCTTTGGCGGCTTCTTTCACATTATAGGATACCTACATTTTTGTTTGTCAATAAGATGGATCAGCCGGGCGCAGATGAGGCGGAGCTGCTGCAGGAGTTGAGGGGGCGGCTCAGTGAAGCCTGCGTGGACTTTTCCGTGCAAAGGGGAGAAGACTTTTTTGAAAGTATTGCTTTAAGTGATGAAAAAGCATTAAATGAGTTTTTGGAAACAGGAAAGATATCGCAGGAACATATCAGCAGGCTGATTGGGGAAAGAAAGCTCTTTCCCTGCTTTTTTGGCTCTGCGTTAAAGCTTTCAGGTGTGGAAGAATTTCTGGAAGGACTGGATTGTTATACCCGGAGAAAAGAATACCCTGAAGAATTCGGTGCCAAAGTATTTAAAATTACACGTGATGCACAGGGGAATCGTCTGACGCATATGAAGATTACGGGGGGAAGCCTTAAAACAAAGGAAGTTTTGAGCGGAAGATTCAGGGAAGCAGTTTTGGAAGGTTCAAATATATGGCAGGAAAAGGTCAATCAGATAAGAGTTTATTCCGGAGATAGGTTTGCAACACCGGGAGAGGTAAAAGCAGGGGAAATCTGTGCCGTTACAGGGCTTGGAGAAACATGGGCGGGAGAAGGACTGGGATATGAAAAGGAAACATTATACCCGGAATTGTCCCCTGTTATGTGCTATTCTATTTTGCTGCCGGAAGGATGTGATGCAGCGGTCATGCTTCCGAAATTCAGACAGCTGGAGGAAGAGGAGCCGCAGCTTCATATTGCGTGGGATGAAAAGAATAAGGAAATTAAAGCCAAGATTATGGGGCAGGTACAGATAGAAGTCTATCAGAAGCTGATTAATGAACGGTTTGGAATTTCGGTGGAATTTGGTGCAGGCAGCGTGGTATATAAGGAAACAATAACGGATGTTGTGGAAGGGGTTGGGCACTTTGAACCCCTTCGCCATTATGCGGAAGTGCATTTGCTTCTTGAACCCGGAGAGGTGGGAAGTGGGCTTACGTTTGCAACAGACTGCAGTGAAGACCTGCTGGATAAAAACTGGCAAAGGCTGATATTGACTCATTTGGAGGAAAAGGAACATATCGGTGTGCTGATTGGCGCGCCTGTCACGGATATGAAAATTACATTGAAGTCGGGACGTGCCCATCAAAAGCATACTGAGGGAGGGGATTTCAGACAGGCAACCTATCGGGCATTACGGCAGGGACTGATGAAGGCAGACAGTGTTCTCTTAGAGCCTTACTATGAATTTTCGCTTGAGATACCGGAAAGCGCGGTGGGACGCGCGATGACCGATTTGGACAGGATGCATGCAGAATTTGGCATGGAGAACAATTGTGCTGGAACTACGGTGCTTAGAGGAATGGCACCCATGGTATTATTGCAGGATTATCACAAAGAAGTTATTGCCTATACCAAAGGGCAGGGACGGCTTTTGTGCAACATGAAGGGATACTATCCCTGTCATAATTCAGAGGAGATTATTGAGCAGAGTGGATATGATCCTATGGCAGATGTGGAAAATCCTTCTGCATCAGTATTTTGTGCCCATGGCGCAGGCTTTCTCGTGGAGTGGAATCGTGTGCAGGATTTCATGCATTTAGAAAGCTGTATGAAGGAAAAAATGCAGTCGGTTTCTTCGCAACATATTGCCTCTAAGGAGCGTACACAATGGCTGGGAGTGGATGAAATCGATGAAATATTGAGCAGAGCTACCTGTGCAAACAGGAAAGAAAACAGAACAGGCAACCGTGCCGGATGGAAGAGGGAACACAAGAGCAGTGGAAGAGAGGAGTTTATGGAGGCTCGAAGCACAACCTTCTCTCCAAGGGCGAAGAGAGAGGAATACCTGCTGGTGGATGGATATAATGTGATTTTTGCATGGGAGGAATTAAAGGAGCTGGCAGGACGCAATCTGGATAGTGCCAGAGGAAAGCTTCTGGATATTCTCTGTAATTATCAAGCAATAAGAAACTGCAGCCTGATTGCAGTCTTTGATGCCTACCGCCTGGAGGGACATCCCACGGAAATCATGGATTACCACAATATTCATGTAGTGTTTACAAAGGAGGCAGAAACGGCTGATCAGTATATAGAAAAATTTGCACATGAAAACAGCCGTAAATATGATGTGACAGTAGCAACCTCTGATGGACTTGAACAGATCATCATTACGGGAGAAGGGTGCAGACTGATTTCGGCAAGAGAATTGCAGCAGGAAATTACCCGTGTATCCAGAGAAATTATGGAGGATTACAGGAGGAACAACAGAACAGAAAAAAACGCATTTATTCATTCTCTCAGCCAGCAGGCGGTGAAGGAAATCAATGCGTTTCAGGATTGCTATGATGAACAGTAGAGTTATCTACCAGCGATTCCAGAAGAGATAAATCAGTGTGATTCCGGTAAGCAGGGTTAGAATGCCTGCGTTGATCACATGCATGTAGTTGGCCTTAAGTCTGGCAGATTTATTGCTGTTTAATGGAGAAAGAGGTAAATAATATTTATTTCCCAGTCCCAAAGCAATGGAGATATAAACAAGGCAGATTGCCACGTAGCGGAAATCACTGCTGCAGGTATAGGGATAAATGATGACAAAAGCAGCAAAAGAAATCAGCATAATCACATAGCCCGTCAACAGGAAAACAGTGTCCTCGCGGCGGGTTCTTTTGTTGAGCAATACGATGAACAATAAAATAGCAGTAGCGATACCAAGAATAACCGCAAGTATAAACATCATCTGGCATAATGCGAGAAGTACATCGGGAAGGTCAGCAGGATATTCTTCTGCAAACATGGAGGTCTGGAACATAATGACCCAGGTATTGCAGCAGGCCTTAGCGCTGATGGGATGGAAAGGAAAGTCAAAATGCCAGTCTGAAAATGAGGGAATACCAAGTCTTTCCCAAAGACTGAAATTCTGCGTGTACATGGGAGAGGTCACTCCGGGGACCGGAACTCCGGGCTTTTCGCCGAATCGGATCAGATTTCTGGTAATCCAGGAAAGACCGATGGGAGCGACTATCAGACCGAAAATACAGTAATTTCTGATCCAATATAGTAATTGCTTTTTATCCTTTGAGCGGATCACACCGACAAAATGCATCAGAAAGACGATTGCAAGAGGAATAGCAAGAACTGCGGAGTTCAGCTTGGTGATCATGCCCAGACCTATGTAAAGGGCAAGCTTAATTAAGCCCTTTAAATCTTTATTCCGTATCCACTGTAGAGAACCCAGAATAGTCAGACACATAAAAAGGATGGTAAGCATATCGTTATTAACGCTTCCTGACATTATAATGGTGGCAGGGTGGAACACCATAAAGGCCAATCCTATGTAAAGTCCTGTGCCGTTTATTTCAAGAACCTTTAAAATCTTATGGGTAATGATCAGACACAGGCAGGAGTAAAAAAGAGGAAGAAACTGAAGATTTTCAAAAGCTAATTCTTCGCAAACTCCCAGCCAGATATTTATCTGCAGCCAAAGATAGGAGATAATATGATGGAGGGGAGGATGATAATAGGCAAACAGCTGATAGGGATTTATGTCAGGCAGTTTATGAAATTTATAAATGTATTCAATATAGCCAATATGCCCGGGATTGATAAAATCTGTGCCCATTCCGGTATATGCTCCGGCATCATGCTGACGGTCATAGAGACCGGACAAAAGCACATAGCTGCAACGGATCAGAACACCCAATAAAATCATCATAAATACGATGGTATTTTCGTTAAAACGATGAGAAGATTTCAGGTAAAAGAAAATACCTGCATAAGCAAGAAAAAAGCAGCCAAGAACTAGAACCTTGGTGTAATGTGAACTATAAAAGAACCGACTCCCCTGAAGAACGGCAGTGACAAAGCAGGATAAAAGGATGGTAAGTATCAGGCAAAGTTCTGTCTTTTGAGAGGTACTTTCGGAAGAACTGCTGCTTTGGAAAAGTAGTTTTGTCATAAGTAAGTCCTTTCATAAATTAAATGATGATTTAATAAAACGAAAAATAATATATTAATAAATTGAAATAACATTGGTTATAGAATTGTCCTCTACGTGGAAACTCCAAATGGAATGTCCCGGAATGCGGTGCTCTGTTAAATACCAGGTATCTTCAATTCGGGTAATGTAGTATGGTGTTCCCCCACCGATAAAGTTGCTATAAACATCCTCGTACTTGCCGGAGGATAAATCGTTTAGGTTTTTCACCCGAAGCATGGTTGCATAGTCCTGATTTCCGGTTACGTCTGTGGAAACGGTGATATAAAAGTAATCTTCAATTTGCGTAAGCTGAATCATGCCGGCAATCTGGTCGGGAACAGGATATTCCTTTTCAATCTCAAAGCTGTAAAGATCTGCCTGAATGATGTTTGAATTGCCGGATACAAAATAAATGTCATCCTCTATAATTGTAAAGGAACGGACATATACACCATTCAGGGATGGGATAGAACGGATTTCTGTAAGGTACATCCGGGAATCCCCTTTTGCATGCCGGAAAAGAAACATTTCGCCACTCTGAGAGCTCCAGGCATAAAAGGTGTCGGTATATTCATCATAGATAATATAGTGAGGGCGATCTCCTATATTCAGAAACTCCTGTGTAGGAGCAAATACATCCTGTCCGTTATCGTTTTTGATTTTTTCCATGACCAGAATCCGGTTGTTCTCTGTATCGTCAATCAAATAAACAGTTCCGTCACTGGCCAGAGTATGTCCCATGGAAATATTGTTGGTCATAATCTTCCATTCATACAATGGGTCGGTAAGATTATCATTGTAAATGACCTGATTGTTATAACAATCCACAATAAAATAAGTGTCCTCTACTTTGGTAATATAAGTAGGCACGCTCAAAGAAGGAAAGGGATTGTTGGGAATCGTGTTTAAGGAAGAAGTGTCATAGGAAATCAAATCAGATTCCGCAAGATAATTTTGGGGTACATATTCAGTTGCCGGTTCAGGTCTGGACTTGCCGCAGGAAGTCAGAAGAACCGTAAAAGAGCATGCTGCCAGACAAAGAGCAGCTTTTAATGTTTGTTTGAGTGATAAATTATTTTTTGCATTCATATTGCTATTATAGAATTTTTGGCATTTTTATACAATCTTTTTTTCATTGACATTGTTCATTGTACATGATATGCTGAATTCACTTACCGCTGTGAAGTTTAATTGAAGAATGAATTTTGAACAGGTGACCTGTCCGTGGAAATTCCATGGGCAGGTTTTTTTGCTTTATAGATGCGAGGCTCTGGAAGCAAAAATTTGATGCATGATTGATGTTTGCTGCTTCAATGGCAGCGGAAAGGAAAAGGATTAATGAAAAAAAGAATTATAACATTGGCGGCAGTAATCTGCCTGATGGCTGGGCTGATATTGCCGGTGCATGGAGAAGAAATACAAAGTGGACAAAAGGATGCCACAGTAGAACAGGGGATTAAATCAGTGACCACGGATATTTATCATAAACACGTGGGAAATTCCGAGGAAAAAGGGGGGTGCTATCAGAATGTCCTGCCCCATCAGCATGAAGGAAATTCGAGAACGGGAGGAAGCTGCTATCAGACGCCGGTATATCATCATCATCAGGGGAACGGAAGCACGCCTTCAGGATGTTATACCCGACCTGTTTATCATCGGCATCAGGGAAATGTAAGTCAGGGAGGAAACTGCTATACTCCGGTTTTCCATTCTCATTCGGATACCTGCTATGAGGTGGCAGATTGTATGGTTTATTATGTAATTGGAGAGGAAGTGAACAGCTGGTACGAAAATTGTTACAGACATGGAGAGACATTGTTCACAGAGGTAAAGGCGGTAGCAAATCATGAAAGCTGTGGTAAAGGGCAGATGGAGCTGACGCTTGACTATTGCAAAAGCTGTGGATTTCATTCTCCCACAATACACAGCTATTCAAAAGCTGTATGCGGCATGAGGGAAGACACCGTGGTTGGCTATGGATTAAGCTGTGGAAAAACCGAAGACACCATAGAGAGATATGATGTGGAATGCGGATTGGCAGAAACAGAAATTGAAGGCTATCAGCTCAGCTGCAATCAGGCGATTGACGGCTATACAATAGGATGCGGATATGATGAAGGAACTCCCTGCGGAAGGCTGGTTATAACCAGTGAACTCAAGGGACAGGGGGAGCGGTCAGCGCTGAGTGTTCGTCTGGAGGATTTTTCCGGTGGGAAATTGCAGTTATGCGAGAACCCATATGAATGGAGCAGTCATAATGGCAGTATTCTTGGAACAGGAGATAGTATTACGGTAGAAGAAAACGGCACCTATATGGTAACTGTAACATTAGAAAATGAGGATGTGGATGAGACCGGATTGAAGGGTAGCATTACAGTGGACAATATTTGCAAGATCATGCCTTCTCCGACCGCTACGAAGGAGCCGCTCCCTACGGCAAGCCCGGAAGCCACAAAGGAGCCGCTTCC
Source organism: Bacillota bacterium (assembly GCA_029226935.1). Lineage (GTDB taxonomy): Bacteria > Bacillota > Clostridia > Lachnospirales > Lachnospiraceae > Suilimivivens. The sequence continues at coordinate 13,214 of JAQXYZ010000039.1, forward strand.
TACGGCAAGCCCGGAAGCCACGAAGGAGCCGCTTCCTACGGCAAGTCCGGCAGCCACGAAGGAGCCGCTTCCTACGGCAAGTCCGACAGCCACGAAGGAGCCGCTTCCTACAGCAAGTCCGACAGCCACGAAGGAACCGCTCCCTGCAATAAGCCCAAAAGACACAGAAAACTCTGAGTCCGAAGGAGAAATTCCAGATACAGAAACAGTAAAAATCCCGGAAAAGAATTTAAATTCCGAAGAGCAGGAAAAAGAACAGCCTGAAAAGACAGAAATCCCGGGGACTCGATTGTCTGTCAGAACACCGGACGAAGAAAACCCTCAGAGCAGTCCCACACCTACGGAAAAAGTAATAAAGAAGGAAATCCACACCGTATCGCTTCCCGAAAAGGAATCGGCACAGGAAATCACCTATGTAGTGGGGGAGGAGAAAACACCGTCCTTCTGGGAAAAACCAATGGCAGGCTTGATTACCCTTACAGTCGGAACCGTGCTGCTCATTGCTGCAGGAATACTGTTGCTTCTTTATTTAAAGCAGTGTGTCTGGATTTTCAATGATGATGGAAGAGGAAGAATGATATATTTAGGACACTGCATGGTAAGAACCGGCGAGGAGGGATATGCAATTACCTTAAGTAAAGCTATGGTTGAAAAGACCTGCACAAACAGATACTGTATTAAGCCGGGAGTTTTCCTGCTGGGGAAGAAGGAAGGACAGGAACTGATTATTTATAAAGAAGGTCAGAGAACTGCGGTTTATCTGAGCAGCAGGATGATCGTGATGCTATAAAATATAAGAAAAAATCCTTGATTTTGCATAGGGAACGTGATAGACTCGTAGTGTTTATAGAAGCAAATGCATATTTATGCACAAGGAGGAGAAAGTTTATGAAAAAGTTTTTGGCATTATTACTGGCATCAGTAATGACAATGAGTCTGCTTACAGCTTGCGGAAGCAAGAGTGCAGAGACTGAAACAGCAGCTACCGAAGAGGCAGCAGCAGAAACAACAGAGGAGACAGCAGCAGAAGGCGCTGCAACATCTGCTGCATTGGCAGACGGCGTACTTACTGTTGGTACAAACGCAGAATTCCCGCCTTTTGAATATGTTGATGACAATGGAGAACCTGATGGATTTGACATGGCTCTGATCAAGGCAATCGGCGAGAAGCTTGGTGTAGAGGTTGTAATTGAGAACATGGAATTTGCTTCACTGGTTTCTTCTATCGGAAGCAAGATTGATGTTGCTATTGCAGGTATGACCGTGACTCCTGAGAGACAGGAAACTGTCAATTTCTCAGATTCTTATTATGAAGCAGTTCAGTATGTGATCCTTCCTGCTGAATCAGACATTGCTACAGCAGATGATCTTGTTGGCAAAACAATCGGAGTTCAGTTAGGTACCACCGGTGATTTTATCGCAAGCGATATTGCAGACACCACTGTTTCACAGTATAATAAGGCAGTAGATGCTGTAAATGACCTGATCAACGGAAGAGTTGACTGCGTAATCATTGATAAGAACCCTGCACTTGTATTTGAAGCAAAATTCGAAGGACAGGTGGTAGCTGTAGAGGGTGCTCAGTTTGCATTTGAACCTGAAGAATATGCAATTGCAATGCCTAAGGACGATGCAGCATTAGCAGAACAGATCAATGCAGCATTAGCAGAAATCAAAGCTGATGGAACTTTTGATGAGTTGGTAAAGACTTATATCGAGGCAGAATAATTTTAGCTGATGGGAAAGTGATATAAGAGACAGGCAAAGAGGATAGCATACAGATGAATGCTATCCTCTTTTAGAAAGAGAAAGGAACTTATGATATGCAGGCATGGCTGAGTGATGTATGGAAAAAGTTTGAGATGGCGTTTATTTCCGGTGAGAGATGGAGGCTTTATTTTCAGGGACTGGGAGTTACGTTGGAAATCGCAATATTTGCAGCGATTGTGGGGCTTCTAATCGGTACGGTAGTGGCGCTAATGAAGCTGTCAACTACCAGAAGTGGGAAAAAGACTATCTGGGCGAGGATCGCCAATGCATACATAGATATTATCCGTGGAACACCTTCTGTATTGCAGCTGCTGATTATGTGGTTTATTATCATGAAGAGCTGTAAGAACGGTGTGCTGGTTGCGGTATTGTCCTTTGGTATCAACAGCGGCGCTTATGTGGCGGAGATTGTACGTGCCGGTATTCTTGCAGTGGATAAGGGACAGACAGAGGCAGGACGTTCTCTGGGGCTTTCCAAGGCACAGACCATGATTTATATTGTCATTCCGCAGGCAATTAAAAATGTATTGCCTCCTATTGGAAATGAGTTTATCGTGCTGCTTAAGGAAACGGCGATTGTTGGTTATGTCAGCCTGACAGATTTGACCAGAGCAGCCAATCAGATTTCTTCAAGAACCTATGAAGCGTTTATGCCGCTCATTGGAGCTGCTGTTATTTATTTTGTAAACATCAAGATTTTGACTATTCTGTTGGATAAACTGGAGAGGAGGCTGCGTAAGAGTGATAATCGTTAAGGATTTACACAAGAAATTTGAAGATAATCATGTACTTCGCGGAGTGAATTATCATGTGCACCAAGGAGAAAAGATTGTAATTGTAGGACCTTCCGGTTCGGGTAAAAGTACCTTTCTGCGTTGCCTGAATCTTCTGGAAACACCCACCAGTGGGGAAATCTGGTTTGATGGTCAGCTGATTACAGATTCCAAGGTGGACATTGATAAGATCAGACAGCACATGGGAATGGTATTCCAGAATTTTAACCTCTTCAACAATCTTTCTATTATGGATAACATTACGCTGGCGCCTGTAAAGCTGAAGCTGATGAGCAAGGAGGAAGCAAGTGAATATGCGCTTAAGCTCCTTACAAGGGTAGGACTTAAGGAAAAAGCAGATGCGTATCCCAGTCAGCTTTCCGGTGGGCAGAAGCAGAGAATTGCGATTGTCCGCTCTCTTGCCATGAGCCCCAAGGTAATGCTTTTTGATGAGCCTACCTCAGCGCTTGACCCGGAAATGGTGGGCGAGGTTTTGGACGTTATGAAGGAACTTGCCGAATGGGGCATGACCATGGTGGTAGTAACCCATGAGATGGGATTTGCCAGAGAAGTGGGAACCAAGGTACTGTTTATGGATGAAGGAATTATTATGGAGGAAAACACTCCGGAAGAATTCTTCAGCCACCCCAAATGCGAGCGCTTGCAGGATTTCTTATCTAAGGTATTATAGATTTCATTTATTCCAAATAAAGAGGCGGCAGCAATGCAGTCGAGATATCAGTTCGATAGGTTCGGTTGCTTTGCTGTCGCCTTTTTATAGATTCAAGGTAATTTGTGTTTTAGTTTGCTTCAGTTTCCCTTTCGGGCAGGAGCAATACCATCAGATAAAAGGGAAGGCTGAAAATCATAAAGTAAACATATCTGAATTCTGTTGCAACGGGGGTAGCAATCAGTACCGTGAGAAGCAGGGCAATACTCGGGAGATAAAGAATGAACTTTCTTTTTTCCCTGCGAACAAAAGCGCTTCCGATGCAGAACAAAAGTACCCAGCAGACAACACCCATACTCCAGAGGGTACCGTAAAGAGGTACCATACTTCCAAGTTTAATTGCAATTTCTTTTGTCTTAATGACCAAAGGACCGCCAATGAGAGGCGTGTGTGAAACACCCAGGGAGGTGGCGCTTACCCCTTCCGCATCTGCCACGGGATAGAAGGAATCGGGATACCAGTAGCCGTAAGTCTGATGAATATAGGCGGTCAGATAATCACCGGGATATTTGAGCCCAAGTCTTAACCACAGCATCAGAAAATCCAGCTTATGTTCTACCAGATAATCCTGATTGCCTGCACGCACCAACTCCTTGATATTATCAGCAAAATAGGGGTCATAGAGTTCTTTGATATAGGTAAGGTCAACCACATTTTCAATCAAAGCAATATCCTCATCTGAAATAGCACGGTCATTGCAGATGACAGCTGTAATCTGCTGTGCAGGGATAGAGAGTGACTCAATGAAATCCGGCTGTGCAACATGAAAACCATTCATTACAGGATATTTGATAACAAGAGCAGCAGCAAAAATACCGATTAAAGCAGGAAACATAATTTTGGCTTTCTTTCTGAAATGAACAAGCAAAAAAGGCAGACAAAGAAGAAACGCATACCAGCCGTTGGAACGGAACAGGCATAGAATCAGACCGGAAACAATGTAAGCAGTCAGATTGAAAGCTGTTATTTTCTGGTAAAGACGCAGGGTGGAGCATCCAAAGCAGAGAACGCCGGCGGCAAAAAGGATATCCTTCCAGAGGGTCACAGAGTACACTGCATGATAAGGCACCAATGCATAAAATAAAGTGATGATAAAGCAAATAATGGGTTTTACGCGATATCGCTTTAAGGTGTTGATAAAATAAGAAACACTTAAGGCAAGCATACACATCTGAAAAAGGGTATAAAGGGAGAGCGAAATCAGCATATTCCCGGTAATGGCAAAGCCGATAGAGTAAATCAGCTTAATCAACATGGTATGAACCCACGGATGATGATTACTGTAAGGGATAACGCCAAGTACCTGCTCAAACTGTACCAGACTGTCAGGAGTCATGACTCCCGGATATTGATACAGATAATAAGGTAGCCAGAAAATCAGACAGAGAAGAAAGGCACATAGTCCGGGGTGTTTTTGGTAAAAGACAAATTTGGGGGAGGACTGTGCATCCCGTCTGACAAGGAGAATGCCTTGCAGCCATTCTTTGGCTGAGCATAAGCCCAAAAGAAGTTTTACAAGGTAGTAAAAAAGAAAAATGAAACCAACAAATACAAATACCAAAACGCCAATCCGAAACAAAGGGTTGGTGAGATTTGCAATATAATTGGGATAATCCACTGCCACATAAAGGACAGAAAAAACAACAGAGAGGATGGCAGCTGCCACAGTAGTGCGATGGGGATCAGACAGGTGCATCAGTCTGGGATGTTCATCAACATAACGGTAAAACAGGCAGACAAGAAAAAAGAAAACCACCGTCAGGAGGTTTCCGGGCTCCATGCGTCCGGCTTTCATCAGCGCCCATGTAGTAAAAAAGCTTTCAATCACTCTGATTAGAGAGCGTTTCGCCAAGAGATTTTTCATGGCAATCCCTCCTGTTATAAAAATAAGTCTTATGATATAATGGCACATAGGAAAATTTCTTCTATAAAAAATATAGTGTATGATGATATGATTGTCAATCAAATGGAAAAGGAGACCGGAATGGTTACCATCAGTTTATGCATGATTGTAAAAAATGAAGAAAGAGTTTTAAAGCGATGTTTAGACAGTGTGAAGGATCTGATGGATGAAATCATCATTGTGGATACAGGTTCCACTGACCGCACCAGGGAAATTGCGGCTGAATATACAGAAAAAGTCTATGATTTTGCATGGATTGATGATTTTGCTGCGGCAAGAAACTTTTCTTTTTCCAAGGCAGACTGTGATTATATTTATACAGCGGATGCCGATGAGGTTCTTGATCAGGAAAATTATGAAAAGTTCAGGATTTTAAAGGAAACGCTTTTGCCGGAAATTGAGATTGTGCAGATGTATTACAAAAATCAGCTTGCAAGGGGGACTGTTTATAACTATGACAGGGAGCTTAGACCTAAGCTTTTTAAACGATTGCGGACTTTCCAGTGGATAGAGCCTGTACATGAGACGGTAAGGCTCCTGCCGGTGGTATTTGACAGCGATATTGAGATTATTCATCTGCCGGAAACCAATCATGGCGGCAGAGATCTTGCTATTTTTGAGAAAATAGTACATAGAGGAGAAAAGCTGTCGGACCGGCTTGTGAATATGTATGCCAGAGAACTGCTGATTTCAGGAAAAGCAGATGAGTTGCAGAGAGCGGAGGCATACTTTACGGGGATTGCAGATGATGGAAAAACAGCACCGGAGCAGATGAAGGAAGCGGTATGCGTGGTAGTAAAAGCAGCAAGAACGCTTGGCAATTACCTGAAAATGTACCGATATGCCATGAAGGATGTGGCAGATGACAGGAATACCACCAGTGAGGTGTGCTATGAACTGGGAGAATATTATTTTTCAATGGAAGATTATCAGGAGGCGGCAATCTGGTACTATAATGCTGCCTATGAAACGGAGGCAATCCTCAATATTCATTGTGGAGGAGACTGGCCTCTTTTAGGGCTTGCAAAGTGCTATGAAGCATTAGGGATACCGGAACAGGTAAGCTTTTACCAAAAGGCAGCGCAGGAATGGTCAGAAGATGGAGAATGGTGCGAATAATACTTGCAGGTCCGGCGGGATAATGTTACCATAAACAACGGAGTTGTGAGAAACTAAGGAAGGAAATTTAGCATGAGCTGGGAAAAAAATGTACGGACAGTGGACCCTTATGTTGCAGGTGAACAGCCTAAGCAGGCAGGGGTCATTAAATTAAATACCAATGAGTGTCCTTATCCGCCATCGCCGAAGGTAAGGAAAGCGGCAGAGGATTTCGATTGTGAGAAGCTACGTTTGTATCCTGATATGAATGCAGAGAAGCTTGTTGACGCGCTGTCAGGATACTACCATGTGAAGCCTGAACAGATTTTTGTGGGGGTAGGGTCGGATGATGTGCTTGCAATGGCTTTCATGACCTTTTTTAACGGAGACAAGCCGATTTTATTCCCGGATATTACCTACTCTTTTTATGATGTATGGGCAGATGTTTTCAGAATACCTTTCAGGACATGTCCTCTTGACGAGAATTTCTGTATCAGGAAGGAGGACTATCTGGTGCCCAATGGAGGGATTGTAATTCCCAATCCCAACGCACCTACAGGGGTGCTGGAGGACACTGCCATGTTTGAAGAAATATTGCAGGCAAACCCGGATTCAGTGGTGATTGTCGATGAGGCTTACATCGACTTTGGCGGGGTAAGCATGTTGCCGTTGATTGAAAAGTATGACAACCTGATGGTGGTACAGACCTTTTCCAAGTCTCGTGCCATGGCAGGAATCCGGATTGGCTATGCTATTGCCAATGAAAAGCTGATCAGGTATCTGAAGGATGTGAAATTTTCTTTCAATTCCTATACCATGAATATGCCCTCCATTGAAATGGGGACTGCAGCAGTTCTGGATGATGCTTATTTCAAGGAGATTGTGGGAAAGATTGTTGCAACAAGGGAGTGGACCAAGGAGCAGCTAAAGGAACTTGGGTTCACTTTTGCAGACTCAAAAAGCAATTTTATCTTTGCCACACATAAGAGTGTACCTGCCAGGGATATTTTTCTTGCACTGAAAGAAAACAATATCTATGTAAGATATTGGAATAAACCAAGGATTGACAACTATCTGCGGATTACCATCGGAACAAAGGAGCAGATGCAGAAGTTGATTACATTTTTAAAAACATATCTTAAAGAGCAGTAAGTAAATGCTTTGGAATGGAGGAAAAAATGATTAAGAACATATTAAAAGGTATGGTAATTGGAATTGCCAATATTATTCCCGGTGTCAGCGGCGGAACCATGATGGTTTCCATGGGGATTTATGACAAGCTGATTCACTGTATTACCCACTTGTTTAAAGAATTTAAGGAAAGTCTGAAATTTCTCATCCCTATTTTTCTGGGCGCAGGTATCGCGTTGGTAGGGTTGCCTTTTATCATCGAACCCGCATTTGAATATTTTCCGTTGCAGACAAATTGCCTGTTCATTGGTCTGATTGTGGGAGGTCTTCCGGCAATTCTTAAGAAGACAAAAGGGCATGGAATTAAAGTAAGTTATGTCATTCCTTTTTTGGTTTTCTTTGCTCTTGTGGTAGGGCTGGCAGCGATTGGCGAGAGAGAAGGAGCAGCAGCCGATTTAACCTTTAGCCTGTGGTCGGTAATCAAGCTTTTCTTTGTAGGTATCGTTGCATCTGCAACGATGGTAATTCCCGGTGTCAGCGGTTCGATGATGCTGCTGTTGATGGGATATTATAACCCCATTATTTCCACCATCAAGAATTTTGTGACAGCACTGGTTTCTTTTGATGTGCCCGGCATTTTACAGGGCTGCGGGGTGTTGATTCCTGCGGGAATTGGCATGGTGGTTGGAATTTTTGCCATTGCAAAATTGATAGAAATTATCTTTGAGAAGTTTCCGATTCAGGCATACTGGGCAATCACTGGTCTGATTGTGGCATCCCCTGTTGCTATTTTCCTGATGAGTGAACTGGGAACCATTACGGTTGTAAGTGTGTTGGTCAGTGTGGTTACCTTTGCCATTGGTTTTGTAGTTGCAATGAAGCTGGGGGATTAATTTGGAAGCTTATACAGATTTTGCAAGTGTGTATGATATTTTCATGGATGATACACCCTATAAGGAGTGGGCGGATTTTCTGGAGGAACTGATAGAAACCTATGGCATTTCCAAGCCCGTCTGCCCACAGAGGGATGATGAGAAAGAACCGGAGAGAGCAGAAAAGGTGCTGGAGAGTGAAAAAAATCTGGTGCTGGACTTAGGCTGTGGTACGGGAACGCTGACGGAGCTTCTTTCTCAGAAGGGCTATGATATGATTGGCGTGGATAACTCTCAGGAAATGCTGAACATTGCGCTTCGCAAAAGGGAGGAAACAGGGAGCGAAATCCTGTATCTGTGTCAGGATATGCGTGAACTGGATTTATACAGTACCATTGGGACTGTAATCAGCGTTTGTGATTCGGTCAATTATCTTTTGGATAATGAGGATGTGGAGGATACCTTTGGGCTGGTAAATAACTATCTTTATCCGGGAGGTTTATTTATCTTTGACTTCAATACGCTGTATAAATATGAAACCGTAATTGGGGATACTACCATTGCGGAAAACAGGGAGGACTGCAGTTTTATCTGGGAAAATTATTTTCATGAGGAAGAGGCAGTCAATGAATATGATCTTACCATCTTTGCAAGGGAGAAGGAGAGTCCTCTGTTCCGGCGGTTTACGGAAACGCATTTTCAGAGAGGCTATACCCTTGCTGAGATGACCGGGTTTGTGGAGAAAGCGGGCATGGAAGTGGTGCTCACCTTAGATGCGGATACCCACAGTGTACCCACAGAAACCAGTGAGAGAATTTACGTGATTGCGAGGGAATGCAGGAAAGCAAAGATGAATGCTTAAATGCTTTGGAAATGGAGGAAACGATGTCAGATTATATCGTCAGGGCAACAGCGGCAAATGCCCAGATCAGAGCCTTTGCGGCAACCACCAGAGAGCTGGTTGAGGCAGCTAGAAAGGCACATAATACAAGCCCGGTGGTAACGGCAGCCCTTGGAAGGCTGATGACCGGTGGTGTGATGATGGGCACCACGCTAAAGGGAGAAAAGGATTTGTTGACCCTTCAAGTCAGTGGAGATGGCCCCATCAAGGGAATGACGGTTACGGCCGACAGTCAGGGGAATGTAAAAGGCTATGCCATTGAACCTCAGGTGATGCTTCCCCCCAATGCTCTCGGAAAGCTGGACGTAGGCGGCGCAGTGGGGAAAGGAATGCTGCGTGTGATTAAGGATATGGGGTTAAAGGAGCCTTATGTGGGGCAGACTGTATTACAGACAGGAGAAATTGCAGAGGACTTAACCTATTATTTTGCGACCTCAGAGCAGGTGCCTTCCAGCGTGGGACTGGGTGTTCTGATGGAAAAGGATAATACGGTAAAGCAGGCAGGTGGCTTTATTGTACAGCTGATGCCTTTTACGGAGGACAAGGTTATTGAACAGTTAGAACAGAACCTGAAGGAATTTCCTTCTGTGACTGCAGTCTTAAATGAGGGAAAAACGCCGGAAGAAATGCTTCATATTCTTTTAAAAGGAATGGATGTGGAAATTACAGATACCATGCCCACACAGTTTTATTGTAACTGTGACAAAAAACGTGTGGAAAAGGCAATCATCAGCATCGGTAAAAAAGAAATCAGGGAGATGATTTCAGAAAATAAAGAAATAGAGGTAAATTGTCATTTCTGCAATACTTCTTATAAATTCAGTGTTGAGGAATTGAAAAAACTGCTTGAAAAGAGCAGGTAAATAAGTTGGTAAAGAGGCAGGGAAGTGACTGCCGGAAAAGGGGAAACGATGAAACATGGCTTTGTGAAGGTTGCTGCAGTAACACCGAAAATTAAGGTGGCAGATACCGTCTATAACAGAGAACAGATTTGTGAGGAAATTGAACGGGCAGCAGGTCACGGGGCGAAAGTGATTGTGTTCCCGGAGCTGTGTCTTTGCGGATATACCTGTCAGGATCTGTTTCTGCAGGAGAGACTTCTTGATTCCTGTAAGGAGCAGTTGATTAAAATTGCAGAGTTTACGGAAGGAAAAGATGCCCTTGTGTTTGTGGGACTCCCTCTTGAGAGAGAAGGGAAGCTTTACAACGTGGCAGCCGCAGTCCATGATGGCGAAATACTCTGCTTTATTCCCAAATCCTATATCCCTTCTTATGCTGAGTTCTATGAAACCAGACATTTCCAGCCGGGAAATAAGGAGGCAGTGTCTGTGTTCTTTGATGGGGAAGAAATTCCCTTTGGCACCAACATCCTTCTGGAGGCAGAAGGAATGGAGGGGCTTTTGGTGGGATGTGAAATCTGCGAGGACATCTGGGTACCCCAGGCTCCCGGCATTTCTCATGCCATGGCAGGAGCAACTCTTCTGGTCAATTTGTCGGCTTCCAATGAAACCATTGGTAAGGATGTTTATCGTGAAATGCTTGTAAAGTCAGCCAGCGCCAAGCTGATTGCTGCCTACGTTTACTGTAGCTGTGGGGAAGGGGAATCCACCCAGGATCTGGTATTTGGAGGTCATGACATCATTGCGGAAAACGGCACTGTCCTGGCAGAGAGCAAGCGGTTTGAAAATCAGATTGTTTATGCAGATATTGACATCAACAGACTGCGCATGGAACGAAGAAGGATGAATACCTTTGGTTTCGATGACAGCCTGAATTATCTTGTGATTCCCTTTGCACTTAAGGCAGAAGAAACCGTTTTGGAGCGGAACTTCCCATGTATGCCCTTTGTGCCTTCCAACATAAGTGAAAGGGAAAAGAGATGTGAAGAAATATTATCTATCCAGTCTATGGGCCTTAGGAAGCGGTATCAGCATACGGGCTGTAAAAAGGCAGTGATCGGTGTGTCGGGGGGACTTGACTCTACTCTGGCATTGCTTGTATGTGCAAGAACCTTTGACAGCCTTTCTATTGACCGTAAAAACATTTTTGCGGTTACCATGCCCTGCTTTGGAACTACAGACAGAACTTATGACAATGCCTGCAAGCTGGCAAAGACTCTTGGGGCTACGCTGGAAGAAGTCAATATCAGGGAAGCGGTTACCATACACTTTCGCGATATTAAGCAGGATATGGATAATCATGATGTGACTTATGAGAATGGACAGGCAAGGGAGAGAACCCAGATCCTTATGGACATTGCCAATCGGGAAAACGGGATGGTCATCGGTACGGGGGATATGTCGGAGCTTGCGCTGGGATGGGCGACCTATAACGGAGATCATATGTCCATGTATGGGGTAAATGCCGGTGTCCCGAAAACACTGGTGCGCCATCTGGTACAATATTATGCAGACACCTGCGGAAATGAGGAGTTTCAAAAGGTTCTTCTGGATGTGCTTGACACACCGGTAAGCCCGGAACTTCTGCCTCCGGTTGATGGGGTAATTTCCCAAAAAACGGAGGATCTTGTAGGACCTTATGAGCTGCATGACTTTTTCCTGTACTATATGCTACGCTGCGGTTTTGAACCTGCTAAAATATTTCGCATTGCCCAGATGTCCTTTGCCGGAATGTATACGGACGAAGTGATTTTAAAATGGCTGAAAACCTTTTACAGGCGCTTTTTTGCACAACAGTTTAAGCGCTCCTGTCTGCCGGATGGTCCCAAGGTGGGAAGTGTGGCAGTATCCCCCAGAGGGGATCTGCGGATGCCATCGGATGCCTGTGTACGGATCTGGATGGAGCAATTAGAGGAATTGAATATTTAGCGAAGAATTATTTCGGGATTGGATTTGGATGGCAAACCAATCCCGATTTTTATATATTCATGTGGAAGAGGGTGAAGCTGACGGACTTCCTGATGGTGAGGGTGAAGCAGCCTTTTCTAAGGAAGCTTTAATGGCATTTAATAAAACCATGGAGGTATATTTGTTATCATCGGAATAGGTAATATTATCCAGAGACTGGCTTTGCATAATCTGGTTTGCGAGATCATCAAAGGATGGTTCTAACAGCGGAAACATGGTAGTTACAGCTTCATCCAGATTTACAATGCGGATGTCGTTGATGTTTGTTTCGTCAACTGTTACAGCTACGTCCACTGTGTTATCATTTAAAACCAATGAGGTGGTGTAGATACCGGGAACATAGGTGGCAACAGGCTTTTCTACTGAACCGTTTTCCTTTTTGTCCTTTGGCACGAACATAATAATGAGGAGAATGATAAACAATATCCCCAGCAATGCAAAAATGCCGGTATATATTAATTCTTTCAGATGAAGTACAACAATTTTGGTTTTGGAGCTCATAGGATATCCCCGTCATGTTCTTTTTACTATAGTATTAGAGTGGAAAAAGAATTATGCCTTGAACGGATATCTTAATTATCTTTGTAAGCTTTAAGTATTGACAAAAAGACAAAAAGGCTGTTATCATAAAGCAGAACAAAGGCGTTCTTATACGGCAGGTTTATGCCTGTGGCTGGTATATGAACGCTTTTTTGGTAGCTAAATATAAAAGGGATGAAAGATAAAAGAAAGGAATGAATACAATATGAGGAAGCATTATTCAAAGGAAGACATTATGGAACTGGTAAATGATGAAGATGTGGAATTCATCAGACTACAGTTCACAGATATGTTTGGAAGCCTTAAAAATGTGGCAATTACAGCCAGTCAATTAGAAAAAGCATTGGATAATAAATGCATGTTCGACGGCTCATCAATAGAAGGGTTTGTACGCATTGAAGAGTCTGATATGTATTTGTATCCTGATTTAAGTACCTTGGCGATTTTTCCATGGAGACCGCAGCAGGGAAAGGTTGCAAGAATGATTTGTGATGTACACCGTCCTAATGGCGATCCTTTTGAAGGAGATCCCAGATATATTCTGAAGCGTGCAATCAGGGAAGCAGCAGATATGGGGTATACCTTTGAGGTAGGGCCGGAGTGTGAATTTTTCCTGTTCCATACAGATGAAAACGGAATGCCCACGACTCTGACACATGAACAGGCGGGCTATTTTGATTTAGGACCGCTGGATTTAGGTGAAAATGCAAGAAGAGATATGGTGCTTACTCTGGAGGATATGGGATTTGTAATTGAGGCGTCTCATCACGAGGTAGCGCCTGCCCAGCATGAAATTGACTTTAAGTATGATGAGGCGCTGGCTACCGCTGATAATATTATGACGTTTAAGCTGGCAGTAAAGACCATTGCCAAGAGACACGGACTGCATGCAACTTTTATGCCCAAGCCCAAGTTCGGGGTAAACGGTTCCGGCATGCACATTAATATGTCTTTATCCAAGGATGGGAAAAATATTTTCAATGATCCTTCGGATGCCCTTGGTTTAAGCAAAGAAGCCTATTACTTTATTGGCGGCATCATGAAACATATGAAGGGGATGACAGCGATTACCAACCCGCTGATCAACTCCTATAAGAGACTGGTTCCCGGATATGAGGCACCGGTTTACATTGCATGGAGCGCAACCAACAGAAGTCCTTTAATCCGTATTCCTGCAGCAAGAGGGGAAGGAACAAGAATTGAACTTCGCTGTCCTGATCCGTCTGCAAACCCATATCTGGCACTGGCAGTATGTTTAAGAGCCGGACTGGATGGAATTGCAAATAAGATTGAGCCTCCCGCAAGTGTGGACTGCAATATTTTTGCAATGACGGACGAGGAAAAGAAGGAGCGTGGTATTGAAGCCATTCCGGGTACATTGATTGAAGCAATTTATGAGCTTGAAAAAGATGAGTTCGTTCAGGAAGTGTTAGGTAAACATGTTTCCTCAAAATACATTGAAGCGAAAAAGGCTGAATGGGCAAATTACCGTTCGCAGGTAACCGATTGGGAAATCAACCAGTACCTGAACCAATTTTAAACGCAGAAAATGTTTACTGATGAGGAGGTGTTCGCATGACCGGTGTAATTGTAGCTCTCCCCAAAATAGATGATGCCAAAAACATGAAAAATCTACTGGTTCGAAATGGCATTTCGGTGGCAGGTGTCTGTACAACTGGGGCACAGGCGATTGCGATGGCAGACGGACTCAATGACGGTATCATTTTATGCGGGTACAAGTTATCGGACATGATTTATTCCCAGCTTCATGAGGATCTCCCCTTTGGCTTTGAAATGCTGCTTATGGCCTCCCAGCAAATCATTGGGGGAGGCATGGTGGAAGGCGACATTATGTGCCTGACGATGCCCTTAAAGGTGCATGACCTAATCAATACTGTGGATATGATGACACAGAATATTGAACGAAGGAGAAGAAGGCTTAAAGCAAAACCCAAAGAGAGAAATCCCGAAGAGGTGAAGCTGATTAAGGAAGCAAAGGAAGTGCTGATGAACCGAAACCACATGTCGGAGGAGGAAGCACACAGATATATACAGAAATGCAGTATGGACAGCGGAACCAATATGGTTGAGACCGCGCAGATGGTTCTAACCATGATGAGAGCATAAAAACACAGCAGTCTGATATAACAGGCTGCTGTGTTTTTAAAAGCACTCTTGGAAGTGCTTGGGTTTCAGTAATTATTATTCTCCTTCGCCTGACTCAGCGTGCATAGAGCATGCTTCTGCACCACAAGTTTCTGCGGCACAGCCACCAAAAGCCCCACACCAATCAGCAGGACATATATTAGCGGCACAGCCACCGTGGGCAGCACAACCATCCCCGGGACATACATTAGCAGTACAGATAGCGTAAGCGGCACATGCATCTCCGCCGCAAAGGTTGCCAATACAAGCTGCCTGAGCAGCACAACCATCAGCAGCACACGCATTATAGAGACATCCTCCATGCGCCACACAACCGTCCGCAGCACATGCATTGGCGGCACAGGCACCGTGGGCAGCACATACATCCCCGGCGCAGGCATTGCCTATGCATCCTCCCTGAGCACCGCAGGCTTCTCCTCCGCAGGCCTCCCCTGCGCATCCTGCTTGTCCAGCACAGGCTCTTGCGGCGCAGGCTTGAGCAGCACAGGCATCTACAGGGCATGCAGCAGCAGCACAGGCATCCGCTCCGCAACCGGCAATTTGTACGGCGGCAGCACAGGCACTAATAATCAGAAAAATAGAAAAATTTGCTTCGGGTTCAGGCTCACCAGGTTTGAGGGGGATAGCTTCGACCGCTTGCGCTTCGTCCCCACTTCCACCGGAAACAGACTGTAATTCTTTCAGATTCAACTCTCCGGAAGTAATATCCGGAACTACATAGGTAGCATTGTAAGAGGGATCATTTTCAATAAATTTAAGGCGAAAACCTTCCGGTAATTCCTTACCGGCAATTTTCTCGATTGCAGCCCGGGAGTCTGCCTGTAGTTCTTTACGAAAGTCAGCATCCTCTGCTGCCAGCTTATTTACTTTTTGATAAAGTTCTTCCAATTCATTCTGTGTCCATGCCATACGCTCTTCATCCTTTCTTATTTTATTCGAGTATATAGTTTATGTATGAATTAATATACAATATTATATCCTGTCAGAATACCTTTTTCAAGAAAACTTTGCATGGTTTTTCATAATTTGACCATATAAAATTAAACTTGCAAAGCCTTATCGGATATGTTCTAATTAAGTTAGTTTAAACTAGGATAGTTAAGCTGCTTTAAGATTTTTTGCATAGGATGAAATTGTTAATAAGGAGTGGAGAGCACTTATGAATGGAATATACCGCATAGAGCCAAAAGAAGAAGATTCCTCTATGAAACGGCTGGACAAAATGATCACGGTAACTTCTCCTTCCCTGTGGTTGATTCTGCTGGGAGGGGTCATAATCGTTGCGGCTGTATTAGTGTGGAGCTGCACGGGTTGGATGACGGAAACAGTGAATGCAACAGGGCTGTATCACCCATCTGCATCAGAATATGGGGAAGTAATTGCCATGCTGCCTCTTGGGTCAGGGAAACGCATCAGTCCGGGAATGGAAGTTACCTTGTATGCAGCCGGTTATAATCAGCAGGAGTATGGGCATATGAAGGCAGTGGTCACCTATGTTGATGATTATGTTACCACAGTAGATGAAATGCAGAAACTTCTTCAAAGTGACAGTCTTGTCAGCGCTTATGCACAGAGCGGTCCTGTGATGGCGGTCATCTGCCGGCTGCAGGAGGATCCAAAAACGAAAAGCGGATACTATTGGAGCAGTTCACGTGGTAAAAAGGTCGCTTTGTATGATGGTACGTTTATGAGCATGTCCATTACGGTATCCCGCATCAGACCGATTACGCTGGGAGTACCTGCTTTGGAGGAATATTTTGGCAATTTATGATTTGATTTCTGATACACTTTCCGGGGGTGTGGTATGGCAAAACAAAATTCTGTAAAAACAGTAAAAAGGATTAAGCGAGTGTGGACGCCGGAGGTATATCAGATTGAGGCTTCTGAATGTGGCGCAGCTTGTCTTTCCATAATTCTGCAGTATCATCACTGCCATGTAATGATGGAAAAGGTGCGCTACCAGTGTGGCGTTTCCAGAGACGGTTGCAGTGCAGCAGATTTAATCAATGCAGCTGCGGCTTTTGGTTTAAAGGGAGCCGGTTTTTCCAAATCACTGGAGGATATGAGAAGTTTTCCTGTCCCATGCATTCTGCACTGGGACTTTGATCATTTTGTCGTGCTGGAAGGCATTCGGGGTAATAAGGTATATCTCAATGATCCCGCTACAGGTCATCGGAAAGTAACAATGGAAGAGATGGATCAATCTTTTACCGGAATTGTCCTGTATTTTGAGGAGACCGAAAGTTTTCAGCATTTGGAACAGCCGGATAAGCTGATGACGTTGGTTAAGGAGCGGCTAAGCGGTCAGCAGGCAACAATGCTTTATCTGCTATTTACCGGATTGCTGTTGGTTTTTCCCGGTTTGGTGTTGCCGATTTTGACACAGACCTATATTGACAGTGTGGTAATGAATGGGAAGGTAAACTGGCTGATACCGGTACTTGCCGCTTTGGCAGGCACTTATCTGTTTCAGATTCTGTTTAACTGGATTCGGGCAAGTGTGCTTTCCAAGTTGAAGCTTAAGCTGTATATGATTACGGGATACCAACTTTTGTACAAGCTTTTTCGCCTGCCGATTCCGTTTTTTGATCAGCGCTATACAGGGGAGCTTTCTCAGCGGATAGAAAATAACAGCGATATCAACGATTTCCTGGCAGGAGGATTGATAGAAGCTGTTCTCAATGTGTTTGAAGCATCGTTTTTTCTTGTCCTGATGGCAATTTACAGTCCGGTTCTTACAATAGTCGGTGTAACAGGAATTTTACTGAATGTCGGGTTTTCTTTTCTGATGTTGCGCCCTTTAGCCAATCTTGCCATGAAACAGAGACAGGATCAGAACCGATTAACAGGTGTTTTGTGTGCAGGACTGTCTGTTTTTAGCACCATCAAGGCGAATGGAGCAGAGAACGATTATGCACAGGATATTCTTGGGTACTATGCCGGAACTACGGAAAGTGAACAGCATATGGGCAGGACACAGCAGATTCTCAATGCCGTTCCTGCGGCGGTCTCTAATATTTTCAATGTTATTATTCTTATCTTTGGGGTGAACCTTGTAATCAACGGTGGTTGTACAGCGGGAATTCTCACAGCATTCTGTCAATTATTGACATCATTGACCGCACCAATCAATGCATTGATTGGTTTTTCCCAGAATATTCAGCTGATGAAAGCGAATATGTCTAGCGTGGATGACATCGAATCTGCAACATCTGACCAACGTTTTCAGAAAAAGGATAATGATAAATTGCCTGAAATGCTATCTGGAAGTGTGGAGATGAATGGGGTTACATTTGCCTATCATCCGGGTGCAGCGCCTGTGATTTCAAATTTAAGTCTGAAGGCATCGCCGGGCAGCCGGATTGGAATTACCGGAGCCTCAGGCTGTGGCAAAAGCACACTGGCAAAGCTGCTTGCAGGACTGTTGTACCCTCAGACGGGCAGTATCATGTATGATGGCGTCAAGGTGGAGGAACTATCTCCTGAAATATTGAAGGGCTGTCTTTCCGTTATTGGACAGAGCAGTTTTTTCTTTTCAGGAACAATCAGGGATAATCTGACATTTTGGAATAAAAATTGTCCGGAGCAGGAAATAGTTTCCGCATTAAAAGATGCGGAAGCCTATGGACTTGTAAATTCGCTTCCGGAGGGGTTGGAATACCGTCTGGAAGAGGGTGGGAAAAATCTGTCCGGAGGGCAGAGACAGAAGCTGCAAATAGCAAGAGCCTTGATTTGTGATCCGTCGATTCTTATTTTGGATGAGGCAACCAGTGCAATGGATCCTATAACGGAAAAGAACATTATGGAAAACATCCGTCGTCGGAATTGTACCTGCTTTATAATAGCCCATCGGCTTTCTACTTTCCGCGACAGTGATCTGATTCTCGTGATGGATGGCGGACACATCGTGCAGAGCGGAACGCATGACCAGTTGATGGAGCAGGAAGGCATTTATCGCAGGCTGATAATGGATTGATGGAGGACGATATGCAAACGATAACCTTGAAATGCACACAAAAGATATTAAGTGATCAGCCACAGCTGGCATATCGCATTGTCTCTGGACATGTCCGAGTATTTTTGCAGCCCTGTTCTGAACAGGGAATGCAAAGACAGATGTTCCTTGATGAGTCAGGGGAAGGCAGCATAATTCCTTCCATGAATCAGGTGTATGAACAAAATCAGGTTTTGGTTCGGTTCAGGTTGCTGATTTCCGCAGTGGAAGACACCATTTTAGAAACAGTTGAAAATACGGAGGAAATTCGAAGGAGCTTTTTTTCTTCGCTCATGTTCTTTGAAGAAAATTATGAATTTAAGGAAGAGCCGGAGACGGAGTTGCTTCGCATTTATCAGGAGAAGCAGCAGGAAAGTATTTCCCGCATACAGAAAGCACAGAGTCATACAAGCACGTCAGAAAGTCAGAGTGCGGATACGGTTACTTCTGTATTCATGGGAGGTTGGGAGCGCAGGATAAGCAGTATTGAGCATTCAGGAAATCCAATCTATGATGCTGCAGCGTATATGAGCAGTGTGCTTCGACTGCCGATTGCTTCCTATGAAAAAGTACATAAGGCTTGTGGGGAAGAAATTTTATTGGAGGATATTGCACGTATCTCAGGCTTTATTTGCAGGAAAGTTTCTTTGGAGGCGGGATGGCAGCATAGTATTACTGAGCCGGTGCTTTGTAAGCACAGGGAAGATGATACAATGTGTGTGTGCATTCCGGGAAGAAGTGGACATATGAAAATATTGACTCCATCCACGGGAAAGGTATCAAAAGCGAAACCGGAAGAATTGCAGGCACTGAGCCCTTCTGCATGGGTATTCCATCGTCCCTTTGAAAAGGAAAATGTGAGTTTTATAGATATTACAAAATTAGCGGCAAAAGGTTTTTCGTTAAGTGATGTGTTTTTTTTGCTTCTGTGTATGCTGCTGATTACCGGCGTAGGGCTTCAGATGGCTAATTTGAATCAGATCATCTTTGATACGATCATTCCCCAGGGGGACAGAGATATGCTTTTGGGGATTGGGGGTGTTATTCTTGCCTGTACGGTGGGTAGTCTGTGTTTCTCCATCACAAAAAACCTAATCTCGTATCGGATTGACAGCCGTATTCGCTATACGCTACAGGCAGCTGTATATGAAAGAGTATTTCATTTACCGGAAAGTTTTTTTCATAGCAGAGACAGCGCAGAGCAGGCCTATCGTATCCAACTTCTGACTTCCTCCTATATGCGGATATACGACAATGCTGCCCAGATCCTTTTACAGGGAGGATTTTCGCTGTTATACATGTGGAAAATGCACCAATATTCTTCTGTGTTAAGCCATATAGGTACAGTTTTTCTCGTTTTTAATATTTTGATTACAATAGGGATTGGATGTATGGATCGTATCATGCAGCGCAAAAAGTCCCGTTCCATTGGAAGACAGCGTTCCTTTTTGTATCAGGCGCTGAGTGGCATCGAGGTAATTCGTGTCTCAGGAGCGGAGGATGAGGTCATGAATGTCAATATGAAGCAGACCGCAGAAGCGGGGCTGGCAGATAAAGGCAGTGCTGATAACAGGCGTCTTTCTGCGATGCTGGGCACCTTGAACAATGCGCTTTCTATTATGGTGTTGTATTATGTATATGTGACTGGAGAAATTGGGATTTCCATTGGTGCGTTCATGGGGTTTGTTACAGCTTTTTCGACATTTTCTGTTGCAATGTGCATGGTTGCGTCCAATAGCATGAATATTATTTCCATGTTCCCGATGCTGCGGGATTCCTCCGTATTCCTGAAGGTAACACCAGAGAGCAGCAGTAAAGGTGAGATCCCTGAGCATCTGGAAGGGGATATTCAGTTATCGCATGTGAGTTTTGCCTACGGAAAAGACCAAAAGCCGGTGTTACAGGATATTTCCATGCATATTCTGCCGGGGGAATATGTTGCAGTTGTGGGAGAAACCGGGTGTGGAAAATCCACCCTTCTGCGACTTTTGTTGGGCTTTGAAAAGCCATTGGCAGGGAAAATCTACTACGATGGTATTACCATGGACAGGTTCAGCATGCCGGAACTGAGACGGCAGATTGGGGTTGTCCTGCAGGACGGAAGCCTGCTTGCCGGAAGTATTTCCAAAAACATCAGGATTGCCTGTCCTTCGGCAACTGCCGAACAAATAAGAAGGGCGGTAGAAGATGCCGGGCTGCAGGATGTGATTGACAGTATGCCCATGGGAATGGACACCCTTGTATCGGAACAGGGGCGAACGCTTTCCGGTGGTCAGAAGCAGCGCATCCTGATTGCCAGAGCAATTGTAGGCGAACCTCGAATTTTGTTTATGGATGAGGCGACCAGCTCTCTGGATAATCATTCACAGGCGAAGATTTGTGAAAGTCTTGAAAAGTACCATGCAACCCGACTGGTAATTGCACATAGGCTTTCTACGGTTGAGCATTGTGACCGCATCATTGTTCTTGATAAAGGAAGAATTGTTGAAAGCGGCACTTATGCAGAGTTAATAGAAAAGAAAGGTAAATTTTTTGAGCTTGCTCAAAATCAGATGATAAAGGAGGATTAGATATGAAATGGTCTAGATACAGCACTTTGTTTGAGTCTAAAAGGAATGGGTGGCTACTCTTTAATTCAGCTTCCCGGTCTTTTTTAAAGGTGGAGGATTGTGAACTGGATGTGGTAAGGGGGATTATGGCAGATCCGGAAGGCTACGATTATTCCAAGGTACCAATGCTTTATATGCAGCTTCGGTCTCTCGGATATCTTGTGGAAGACCGGCAGGATGATAATCTTTACAATATTATTAAAATGAGGCATCTGACACAGCTGTATGGGGGTAACACGCTAATGCTGACAATAGCAATCACTCGGTCCTGTAATTTTGACTGCAGCTATTGCTATGAGGGCAACCGAACCGGAAAGCCCATGTCACAGGAGGTAGAAGACAAGCTGATTCGCTTTATCAAAAGCT
Source organism: Bacillota bacterium (assembly GCA_029226935.1). GTDB lineage: Bacteria > Bacillota > Clostridia > Lachnospirales > Lachnospiraceae > Suilimivivens. The sequence goes on from JAQXYZ010000039.1 coordinate 34,934, forward strand.
TTAAGGCAGATCATTTGGGAATTACCTGGTACGGCGGGGAGCCGTTGCTGGCATTTGACCGTATTCTCAGTATTGATCGACGTATCAGGGAAATGGGCAAGACATACACAGCCAGCATGATTACTAATGGATACCTGCTTACAGAGGAAAAGATCGCAAAACTGAATGAGTTGAATATAAATTATTTGCAGATTACATTGGATGGGAGGAAGGAGACTCATGACAGCCGTCGTTATCTCAAAAACGGAGATGCTACTTATGATGTAATTATCAGTAACATAGACAAGGTGCTGAGTACGGATTTCAAAGGCACGATTCATGTCAGGGTCAATATTGACGGCAGAAATGATGAGGAATTTGCGGATGTATACAACACCATCCGTCTGCGTTATCCACGTGATTTCGGCAGACGTATTACCGTATATCCCGGTTTTGTCAAGGGAGATGACCACCCGGATGCAAGCTGTTTTTTTGAACCGAAAGAGCAGGGAGAGTTTATCTCCAAAATGGTAAAAGAACATAGAATCAGCCCGTTACCAATCTTTCCACAGAAAGGAGTGCCAGGCTGTACCCTGACAAGGCGTAATGCATTTGTGGTAGGCCCGGATGGGGAGCTGTATAAGTGCTGGGATGATGTGGGACTTGAGGAAAAGGTTGTGGGACATATTGATCGATTCAATGACTGGAATATTTCTCTGCTTGCGGAAGGTATGACAGGGTGCTCTTATCTTGATTCTGAAGAATGCAGGGAGTGTTATTATTTCCCTATTTGCAATGGTGGTTGCCATCGAATTCGCCAAAAGAATCTGTATACAGATAAACCACATAGCCCTTGTTCGTACTTCCGGGATAATCTGGAAGAATTGCTGGAGCTTCATTATGAAAACAAGTTAGAAATGGTTGCAAGAATGCGTGCCCGACAAAAGGCACAGGAAGAAGCACAGAAAGCAGCCGCTGTACAGGGGGAAGAGAAGTGAACCAAAGAGAGTATGCACGGTTCAAACGGGCAATGGAGTGGTATTCGGTAGACCCTGCTTTCAGGGAGGCTGTCGAGAAGGAGCCCTCAGATGTTTTTTCAAGGCTGGGGGTTACATCAAAGCCTTCACAGGTGCTGGATGCAATTCGCTGTATTCTGGGAGGAACTTTCAATTCTGAGACCGCACAGGAAAACCCCTATGTGAAGGAGTATGCACATAGAAATTGCATGGTATCTGAAAGGGTGCGGCAGAGAGTGGGGAGAGAACGGTTTGCGGCAGATGGCATCTGGCAGTATTCTAATATAGTTCGGAATCGCTGCCGGATGGAAAATCAGCTTATTCGGATGCATTCCAATATCTACTTTTACCCTGCCGTATTTGAACTGAGCGAAGGCTGCCGTGTGCAATGTCCCTTTTGTGGTCTTGCGGCAAAACCATGGTCATCAGATTTTCGATATACGGAAGAAAACAGAACTCTGTGGCGAGAAGTACTTCAGATTACCAGGGAATTGCTGGGAAATGTCATAGATGTGTCACCATGCTATTTTGCTACAGAACCCTTAGATAATCCGGATTATGAAGACTTTCTTCGGGATGCGAGAGAAGTGACCGGTGGTGTTCCACAAACAACAACGGCTCTTGCAGAAAGATATCCGGAAAGGATTCGCTCCCTGATGAATTTCCTGGGAAAAAGAGAATTGGAAGAAAATAATGCACTGCGTATTTCAATCCGTAATCTGACACAGTTTCACCGCATCATGGAACTCTATACGCCGGAGGAATTGGAAAATGTAGAATTGCTTCCTAATAATCCTGAGTCGGTTTATAAATATTCCCGTTCCGGCAGGGCAGTGAAAGACAGCGCATGGATATCCAAAGACAAAGCGATTTGTTACAGTATTAGTTGTCTGGCAGGCATTCGGGTAAACATGGCTGCAAGGACAATTGCCTTTGTGGAGCCTGAGCAGCCTGACAGTGAATATCCTTTGGGCATTCGCACAAGAGAAATATTAACGTTTCAGGATGCAGAATCTTATCGGGAGGGGCTTATAAAGCTGTTTCGCTCTTATGCTTTTGGTTCTCTTCCGTATTATGTTCCGGTGCAGCTTAACAAGAATATCAATATGGAGACAGATGAGAAGGAAATCCGCCTGCTTGGGGATGGCATCGGTTATCGCATAGACCGGAATGCAATGCTCATGGATGCACTTATATTACTTAAGGGAGGAATTTGTCCGATAGAGATTCCGGAAAAAGTCGGAGCACCCCAATTTATGGAGGAGAAGCTCTTTCAATTGTTGAATGAACTTTATATACGCGGGTATCTTCGCTTGAAATAATGAAATGATAGCATTATTTGCATATTCCACCGCAATGAAAGCTATATTTATATTGAAAAAAATGTGGTACACTTTGTGCAAAGGAAAACAGAAGCTTGTGTTATAAGAAAGTGATGAAGGAGGTTCCCGACGATGAAGTTTACGAAAATGCATGGATGCGGCAACGATTATATTTATGTAGACGGTGCCAGAGAACAGATTTCACAGGATGAGAAGCCGGAAATCGTAAAACGGCTCAGTGACAGGCATTTTGGAATTGGTGGAGATGGTGTAATTTTTATCAATCCTTCCACAGAAGCTGATTTTGAGATGGAAATGTACAATGCAGATGGCTCCAGAGCGGAAATGTGCGGAAACGGAATTCGCTGTGTTGCAAAGTTTGTGTATGATAAAGGGCTTACCGATAAAACATCAATCAGCATTATCAGTTGTGGCAAGATAAAATACCTTGACCTTACCGTTGAGGATGGCAAGGTATCGACTGTTAAGGTCAATATGGGCTCTCCCATTATAAAAGCAACAGATATTCCTGTGATTTCGGAACGCGAGGAAGTGATTGCAGAACCCATAGAAGTAGAGGGAAAAACCTATAAAATGACATGCGTGTCGATGGGAAATCCCCATGCAGTCATTTTCATGGACGAAATAACCGGACTTCCACTTGATCAGATGGGACCTCCCTTTGAAAATCATGTACGCTTTCCAAAGCGCATCAACACAGAATTTGTCAAAGTGATTGATGAGGAAACCGTGGATATGCGCGTCTGGGAGCGGGGGACAGGAGAAACGCTTGCCTGCGGAACCGGTGCCTGTGCTACAGTGGTAGCTTGTGTATTAAATGGTTTGACGAAGGAGAAAGTTACTGTTAAACTATTAGGTGGAAATTTACAGATTCAGTGGGATAGAAAGGAAAATCTTGTCTATATGACGGGACCTGCTGCAACTGTTTTTGAAGGCGAAGTAGAAGTGTAAGTACAAGCCCAAATGCTAATCAGGAGGAGACAAAAAGATGTTTAAGATTAATGACAATTATTTAAAGCTTCCCGGAAGCTACTTATTTTCAACCATTGGGAAAAAGGTAAATGCCTATGCCGCAGCTAACCCGGACAAAAAGATTATTCGTCTTGGGATTGGTGATGTGACTCAGCCCCTTGCCCCTGCCATTATCACAGCCCTTCACGGTGCGGTGGATGAGATGTCCAAGGCAGAAACCTTTAGGGGCTATGCACCGGATTTAGGCTATGAGTTCCTTAGAAATGCCATTGCGGAAAATGACTACAAAGCAAGAGGATGTGACATCGCAGCAGATGAAATTTTTGTATCTGACGGAGCAAAGTGTGACTCTGGAAATATTCAGGAAATATTCAGCGTGGACAACAAGATTGCAGTCTGTGACCCTGTATATCCGGTATATGTGGATACCAATGTTATGGCAGGAAGAACCGGAGTTTATGACAGCGTAAAGGAGACCTGGAGTGATGTAATTTACATGCCCTGTACGGCAGAAAACAATTTTGCGCCTCAATTACCTAAGGAAACACCGGATATCATTTATCTTTGCTTCCCCAATAACCCTACCGGTTCTACCATTAACAAGGCGCAGCTTCAGGAATGGGTTGATTATGCAAACAAGGTAGGAGCAGTAATCATTTACGATGCAGCTTATGAAGCTTATATTTCTGAGGAAGATGTTCCACATTCTATTTATGAGTGTGAAGGGGCAAGAACCTGTGCAATTGAACTGCATTCTTTCTCCAAGAATGCAGGATTTACCGGTGTTCGTCTTGGCTACACGGTTATTCCCAAGGATTTGAAGTGTGGGGATGTTACACTCCATTCTTTATGGGCAAGAAGACATGGCACTAAATACAATGGCGCACCCTACATTGTGCAGCGTGCCGGTGAAGCCGTTTATTCCGAAGAGGGCAAGGCACAGTTAAAGCAGCAGGTGGCTTACTACATGAACAATGCCAAATACATTCTAGAAGGCTTAAAGAGCGCAGGGTATACCGTATCTGGTGGCGTGAATGCTCCTTATATCTGGCTGAAAGCACCGAATGGAATGACCAGCTGGGAATTCTTTGATTATCTGCTTGAAAATGCAAATGTGGTGGGAACACCCGGCTCAGGCTTTGGTCCCAGCGGTGAAACCTATTTCAGACTGACTGCATTTGGAAGCTATGAAAATACCGTAGAAGCAGTAGACAGGATTAAGGCTTTGTAATTTTCAGAACTATATAGTGATTAAAAGTATAAAGAAAAGGAACCACTGATTATTCAGAGGTTCCTTTTAACATTCTTATGTAGTTTTTTGTTTACTGCTGAGGACCAACATATTCTGCATTGCCAAATCCAAGGATTAAAACGAAGATGGTGTTTAAGAATAAAAGTCCAAAGCCGAATGCGGTGCCTTTTCCAAATGCCTTAGCCAGCTTGAAGTAAAGCATAATCATTACAACAATGTTTACACAGGGGACTAAGGAAAGAAGGAATAACCATCCGTTTCCCCAAGCAAGATCAAAAAGGCAGTAAGTGTTGTAAAAGGGGATGATACTAGCCCATCCGGGTTTACCTGCCTTCTTAAATATTTTCCACATTGCAATAATGGTTAATACCGAAATTACAAGGCTGACAATCACAGAGACCATATATACGCCTGTGCCTATAGCTGTAACCATTGCATCATAGTTTTCCATTATAAAATCCTCCCTTCAGGAATATAAAATTTTGACTTCTTTCTAATCATATATGATAGAAGAAACAATGTCAATTTGTAAATTATGCATAAAAAGAAGAAGGAAGTGTAAAAAATATAAATTTTTTATGAATATTGCAATATAGAGTTTCCTTTTGCTTAAAAAGGAGATAAAATATTTATTTACAACTATGAAAGAAGGAAACGAGATGCAAATATTACTAGAGATAATTGTGTGTTTTTTTGCAGGAATGGGTGCCGGGCTTGGCACAGGCTTTGCAGGGATGAGTGCAGCAGCAGTAATTTCTCCCATGCTGATTACTTTTTTGGGAATGCCTGCTTATCAGGCGGTAGGAATAGCGCTTGCGTCGGATGTGTTGGCGAGTGCGGTTTCCGCTTACACCTATGGGAAAAATAAAAATCTGGATATTAAAAATGGTGTGGTTATGATGGTTATGGTGCTCATTTTTACCATGGTAGGAAGTTACATATCCAGCCTGGTTCCCAACACGACAATGGGGAATTTCTCTGTATTTATGACATTGCTTTTGGGCATTAAGTTTATTGTAAAGCCGGTTATGACTACCAAGGAGTCCATGGAAGCAGTTTCAAAGAAAAAGAGAATCATACAATCTGTGATATGTGGGTGCATGATAGGATTTATTTGTGGCTTTGTAGGAGCCGGTGGTGGAATGATGATGCTTCTCATCCTTACATCCGTATTGGGATATGAACTTAAGACTGCTGTGGGAACCAGCGTATTTATTATGGCGTTCACTGCTTTTACAGGAGCAATGTCTCATTTCGCAATCGGAGGTGCGCCGGATGTGGCGGTTCTTGGGCTATGCGTAGTCTTTACACTTCTTTGGGCAAGGATTGCGGCAAGGTTTGCCAACAATGCTTCGGCTGCGACTTTAAACCGCGCTACGGGGGTTGTGCTTACCGTGCTTGGCAGTGTAATTGTGGCAGTCAACTATTTGTTTTGACATTAAAATAAGTCAATTAAATTGATTAAAATAATACCTTGCAGAACGCCGTATCCATATGCTACTATTATCAAAACCCAATAAACAAAGAACAAATGTAATGATAAGGAATAGTAGCTGGAAACGGGACATCAGAGAACTGCCGGATGGTGCAAGGCAGTCAGAAGCAGACAGTGAACTCGCCTTTGAGCAGCTGACTGAAGACCGCTTGGCGGTTGTGTAGGCTCAGACGGAAATTCCTTCCGTAGAAGTGGAAAGGCATGATAGTGCCGATGAGCGTATGACATATATGTCATAAAGTAGGGTGGTACCGCGTAAAGAATTTGCGTCCCTATGAAGTATCTTTGCAGATATTTCATAGGGATTTTTAAGTTTAATGACATGAATGTCGGAGAGGAGATTCAACATGAGCGTAGCAGAAAAATATGGAAAATCTTATTTTATGCCCCCGGAGGTTACATATGACTGGGTAAAAAAGGATACAATTACCAAGGCACCCATTTGGTGCAGCGTGGATTTGAGGGACGGTAATCAGGCGTTGGTTGAGCCAATGAGTCTTGAGGAAAAATTGGAATTTTTTAAAATGCTGGTGGAAATTGGCTTTAAGGAAATAGAGGTGGGGTTTCCGGCTGCATCCGAAACAGAATATCAATTTGTCCGTGCTCTGATTGAACGGAACATGATACCTGAGGATGTGACAATCCAGGTTCTCACACAGGCAAGAGACCATATCATCAGAAAGACCTTTGAGGCTTTAGACGGTGCACCTTCGGCGGTTGTGCATCTCTACAACTCAACCTCTGTTGCACAGCGAGAGCAGGTATTTAAGAAATCTAAGGAAGAGGTCAAGCAGCTGGCGGTGGAGGGTGCAAAGCTTCTGAAAGAAATTGCACAGGAGACAGAGGGAAATTTTACCTTTGAATACAGCCCTGAAAGTTTTCCGGGAACGGAAGTAGATTATGCGGTGGAGGTGTGTAATGCGGTGTTGGATGTGTGGCAGCCGGATCAGAAGCATAAGGCAATCATCAATATTCCAACGACTGTCCAGATTGCAATGCCCCATGTGTTCGCGTGCCAGGTGGAGTACATTCACAAACATTTGAAATACAGGGATGCAGTAGTTTTAAGTGTGCATCCTCACAATGACAGGGGATGTGGGGTCAGTGATGCGGAATTTGGTGTGCTGGCAGGAGCAGACCGTATTGAAGGAACACTTTTTGGAAATGGAGAGAGAACCGGAAATGTGGACATTGTGACACTTGCCATGAATATGGTCTGCCATGGCGTAGAACCGGAGCTTGATTTCAGACATATCAGTAAGGTCAGGGAAACTTATGAACTGCTTACGGGAATGCGTGTCTATGAGAGGACTCCTTATGCGGGAGATTTGGTGTTTACTGCATTCTCCGGTTCTCATCAGGATGCTATTTCTAAGGGAATGGCATGGTGGAACGAAGGAAAAAGCGGTAAGCGCTGGGATGTACCTTATCTTCCTATTGATCCGGAGGATCTGGGAAGAGAATATGAATCTGATGTTATCAGGATCAACAGCCAGTCAGGCAAAGGAGGCATAGCCTTTATTTTGAAACAGAATTTCGGTATGTCCCTGCCGGATAAAATGAAGGAAGAAGTGGGATATCTCATGAAGGGAATTTCCGATCAGAGACATAAAGAACTTGCACCGGATGATGTGTATCGCATTTTTGAAGATCATTATATCAATCAGAGGGAGATTTTTGATATACCGGAATGCCATTTCAGACAGATGGATGATGGAATTGTAGCGGAGGTAACGATTGAGCAGAATAAGGAAAGACGTGTGATTGAGACCTCCGGGAATGGTCGTTTGGACGCGGTCAGCAATGCAGTAAAGCTGTATTTTGGCATTAGCTATGAACTGTCCGTCTATGAAGAGCATGCGGTATCAAGAGGATCGTCCTCCAAGGCGGCGGCATATGTCGGGATTTTATGCAATGGTAAGACGTACTGGGGCGTGGGTGTAGACGAAGATATCATTAAAAGTTCCATTGCGGCGCTGGTTTCTGCCGGAAATAAGATGGCTCAGAGCGAGAATATCAGAGAGGGCAGAGAAGAACGAATTGTAGATATCATGCGTTATGTGCAGAACCACTACAAGGATGTGACCCTGGAGGAGCTTGCCGGAACCTTCCACCTTTCTGCACCCTATCTTTCAAAATATATTAAGGAACGTACGGGAGCAACCTTTCAGGAGACGGTAAAAAAGGTGCGGATGAAAAAGGCACGGGCGATGCTGAAAGAAACCAATCAGACAGTGGAGAGCATTGCCGCCTGCGTAGGATATGAGACAGTGGAACACTTTAACAGACTTTTTAAAAAGATTTATGGCATGACCCCGGTGCAGTTCAGAAGGCAGCATAAATAAAAAGATAAAATGAGATAATTTAACAAAATATTCCAAAAGAAAGCAATATCTGCTGTGTACAAAAAAGCGGGTTAGTGTTACAATGAGGACAACTTAAGCAAGATGACTCTTCACGTTGGGAATGGTTTGAAAGGAATGGTAGAAAAATGATTGTTAAAAATGCAAGTGTTTTTACAGAAGAGAACCGTTTTGAAGAGAAGGACATTTATATAGCTGGAGAAGTGTTCGCTGATGATAACGGTAAAGGAGCCGGAAAGGAAGTTATTATTGACGCAGATGGATGCTATGCAATTCCGGGTCTTACGGACATTCATTTTCATGGATGCATGGGAAGTGATTTTTGTGACGGAACGATGGAAGCAATTGACACGATGGCTGCGTATGAGGCATCTGTAGGTGTCACTACAATTGTTCCGGCGACAATGACCCTTGGCAGAGAACAGTTGTACCGTATTTGTGAGACGGCTGCAGAATATAAAACGGCACAGGAAGCCGGGGAGAAGGAAGGAAAAGCAATTTTCTGCGGCATCAATATGGAAGGACCGTTCATTTCCAGAGATAAGATGGGAGCACAGAACCCCGCATATATCCATGCGGCGGATCAGGAATTGTTTGATACCATGCAGAAAAAGAGCGGAAATCTTATCAAACTGGTAGCAATTGCCCCGGAAACAGAGGGGGCACTGGAATTCATCCATGCGAACAGGAATAAGACGGTTTTGTCTCTGGCACATACCACGGCAGATTATGAAACGGCCATGAAGGCTTTTCATGAGGGCGCAAGTCATGTGACTCATTTATATAATGCAATGCCGCCTTTGGGGCATAGAGCACCCGGAGTAATAGGCGCAGCGGCAGATGCGGGTGCAGATGCAGAACTGATTTGTGATGGTGTACACATTCATCCCGGTACAGTGCGTGCAACTTTTAAAATGCTGGGAGATGATAAGATCATATTGATTAGTGACAGCATGATGGCAACCGGATTGAAAGATGGAGATTACAGTCTCGGAGGTCAGGACGTAAAGGTAACAGGCAATCTGGCAACATTAAAGGATGGAACCATTGCCGGAAGTGCAACCAATCTGATGGACTGTCTGCGAAGAGTGGTTATGGACATGAAGATTCCGCTTGAAAGTGCAGTGAAATGTGCGGCGGTCAATTCGGCTAAGAGTGTGGGAATTTATGATAAGTATGGCAGTATTACCGCTGGAAAGGTAGCCAATCTGGTACTGCTCCGTAAAGAAGATTTAAGCCTGTACAAGGTAATTCTTAAAGGACAGGTACTCAATAAATAAGCTGTGGGATAGAACAGAAAAGAAGGAGAGTTGGTATGGAGTTTATGTTGTTAGCCGGTGGATTGCTGGTGATTATTATTGCAGTGATAGTTGCAGTAGTTTCCTCGGTGGTTTCTGCAGTGGCGGCAGATCAGGATATTGAAGATTAAAGAATGAAATTTAAGTTGGAGAGAGCAGGGCAGTTTGTCCTGCTTTTTCATAGGTAATTTTGCTGAAATCCGGAGAGAAAAATATTTGATTTATGAAATAGTGGAAAAAAATGTTATTATTTGATAAAATATAAATGTTAATGGGGATTAACATGAAAGCTAGACAGTGGGAGGTATATGAATTGGAGAAAAAACTAAAAAAGAAGAAGGCGGAAAGAAATCCTATCCCGATATGGCGACGCATTCAATTTAGAATGATTACGGCTTTTTTACTGCCGGTTATTTTTATTGTGATTTTGGGTGTCGTTTCTTATCAGAAAGCATCCGGTCAGATTGTTGCCAGTTATGAAACCTCGGTTAATCAGACTATGAGCATGATGAATCAGTATCTGACGCTGGCTTTTGATACGGTTCAGACAAATTATAAAGAGTATCTGAAGGAAGACACGTTGTTGCAGTTTTATAAAGGGCTTTTGGATACTGACAAAACAAAACACTCTTATGTGCCTAAAGAGTATAGGGACACATTGGGACATGCGGTAACGGCAGATGCCCTGATATCAAATGTTTACTTTTTATCAGACAAACAGGCATCCATTACCACATCACAATCCGCGGAGGAAAAGCTGTACAGCGCTTTTATGGAGACACCTCAGGGACAGATGGTTTCGGAGGATCAATATAAATTTTTCCTTTTTGGAAATCAAAGTGCCATTGACGAAAAGCTGAGAACTGACAGCAGTAAATATGGTGCAAGAATGGCAAGATATTTTAACGGAACTCAGGCAGTTATGATTGTGGATATCAGCAGGGATGTGATAGAGAGCACATTATCTTCTTTGGATGTAGGCGAGGGAAGCATTGTTGGATTTGTAACCTGTGATCAGACAGAATTTCTGTCTTCTTTATCAGCTGTGCCGGATGGAACTGCTTTTATCGGAAAGACCTATGTGGATGAGGCTTTTCAGACAGAAGAAACCAGCGGGTTTTCCTATGTTGAGGACGGCAGATATCTGTTTCTGTATTCGAAGATGGACAGCCGCAACGCAATGATTTGTGCGTTGATCCCAACAGAAACAATTATAGGGCAGACTGCAGACATCAAGAGGGTTTCCTATGTACTTGTAGCAGTTGCCAGTCTGGTTGCGATTATTCTTGGCTCCATCATGGCAGGGCAATATGGCGGTTCTATTTATTATATGATACGGAAGCTGAAGAAGGTTTCAGAGGGAGATCTTACAATAGAACTTAAATCAAAGCGCAAGGATGAATTTAAACTGCTTGCAGAGGGAATCACTGATATGATTGCCCACATGAAGAAGCTGGTTATAGGACTAAAAGATGTTAACGGAGAATTGAACAGTGCCGTAGGCGGAATGTCAGCGGCTTCTGAAAGTTTCCTGAAATCATCCAGAGAAATCCAGACAGAGATATCGGAAATGAAACAGGGAATGGGAAGGCTGGATGATGGATCAGAGGATTGCATGATGCGTATGGATACTCTGTCGGGGCGAATAGGAGAAGTTGCAGATAATTCTGAGCAGATCAGTATTCTCGCCCAAGGCGCAAATCAGGTCATTGAGACAGGAATAGATACTGTGGCACAGCTGAAAGAAAGCACAGGCTCCACAATTACAATTACTTCGAATATTATTGAGGCAATTGAAAATCTGGCAGAAAAGTCCAAGTCGATTGGAACAATTATTGAAGCCATCAACGAAATTGCAGAACAGACGAATCTGTTGTCATTAAATGCATCTATCGAGGCGGCGAGGGCAGGAAATGCAGGTAAAGGCTTTGCAGTGGTCGCAACAGAAATCAAGAAACTGTCAGATGAATCCATTCGCTCGGCGGGGCAGATTGCACAGATTGTAGATGAGATTGAGAAGAATACAAAGGAAGCTTCCGAGGTTGCAAAGCAGGCAGAGGGTGTAGTGGATGAACAGCAGCAGGCGGTGGCACTTACCACAAATTCCTTCGATCAAATCGGAAAACAGGTTTCAGAACTGCTGGCGGCACTTAAACTGATTAATGCGAATGTAAGTAATATGGAAGATGACCGTAATGAGACACTTTCGGCAATCTCAACGATTTCGGCAGTATCCGCACAGACTGCGGCTGGTTCTGAAAATGTTTACAGCACTGCAAAACAGCAGTTGTCCTCTGTAGAAGAGCTGGATAGAGCAGCCGGAATTCTTGAAAAGAGGGCAAAGGAATTGTCAGAGCTGTTAGAGGTATTTAAAGTTTAGACTGATTTTTTTACAGGATAGCAGGAAGGCATCGGTTGACATAATTTGTCGACAGATGCCTTTTGTGGTGGATAGAAGAATAGTTTGAGACAAAAGTTTAGAAAATATTTATATTCATTTATTTTACGTTTATTGATTTATGGTATAGAAAGAAGTAGGATATAATACAGAATAAAGAACCGAAGGGTGTGACTGTGATGAAAGAAAAATTGTATCGTTTTATGCAGGGAAGATATGGAAATGATCAGTTGAATCGTTTCCTGATGGTGCTGGTTCTTGTCTGTTTTGTGTTTTCCCTGTTTGGATTAAAAATGCTGTATGTGCTGGGAATAGCGCTTTTAGTGTATGCATATTTTAGGATGTTTTCCAAAAATATCTATAAACGAAGTCAGGAAAACTCCGTTTATCTTAAATATGAGTACAAAGTAAGACAGTGGTTTGCAACTCTTAAAAGAGATATGAATCAGAGAAAGACACATCATATTTACAGATGTCCATCCTGCAGACAGAAGATAAGAATCCCAAAGGGCAAAGGAAAAATTGAAATCAGATGCCCGAAATGTGGTCAGACCTTTATCAAGAAGAGTTGAGAAATATCGGGCAGGAGAGTGTTATGTTTGGATACATTATTATTAATAAAGGGGATATGAAATTCAAGGAATTTGATATTTATCATTCCTATTATTGCGGACTTTGCCAGGAATTGAAGAACAAATACGGTAAATTGGGGCAGATTGGTCTTTCCTATGACATGACTTTTCTTGTGATGCTGCTCAGCAGCCTTTATGAACCGGAGACAGAACTTACGACAACAAAGTGCATTGCCCATCCGTTTGAAAAGCATCCGGTAAGAACCAATGAATTTTCTTCATATGGTGCTGATTTGAATTTGCTTTTTACTTATTACAAGTGTCTGGATGACTGGAATGACGAACATAAAATTACCAGTCTGACCTATGGAAAAGCTCTCAAAAGAGCACATCGGAAGGTATGCGCTGCTTACCGGGAAAAGGTCAGAAAGATTGATTCACTTATGAGAGAGCTCTCACAGCAGGAAAAGAAGCAAAATCAGGATGTCGACCACATGGCAGGGTTGTTTGGCGAGATTATGGGTGAAATCATGGCACCCAGAAATGATGAATGGCAGGACAATTTAAGAGCAATGGGATTTTATCTGGGTAAATTTATCTATCTTCTTGATGCATATGAGGATGTGGAGGAAGATGTGAAAGAGAATAGATATAATCCATTGAAAAAGAGGTTTGATGATCCGGACTTTGAGGAAGAGACGAAAACGATTTTAACAATGTTTATGGCAGAGTGCTGCAGGGAGTTTGAAAAACTTCCTATTATTGAAAATGTAGAAATTCTGAGAAACATTCTTTATTCTGGTGTTTGGTACCGGTATGAGGTTGTAAGACAAAGGCGTGAAAAGGAGCAGAAAGAGTAAAAATGCGTGATCCATATGAGGTTCTTGGCGTTTCCAGAAGCGCTACGGAGGAAGAGATAAAAAAGGCATATAAGATGCTGAGCAGGAAATATCATCCCGATGCCAATATTAATAATCCCCATAAAGAAGAGGCAGAGGATAAGTTTAAGGAAATTCAACAGGCATATCAGCAAATCATGAAGGAACGTACGGAAGGATGCAGCTACCAGAATACCGGTTATGGGAATTATGGCGGCTTTGGATCGGGTTACGGGAATACCGGATACGGTAGCAGTGGGTTTGGTGATTCCGGAACAGGTTATGAGGAAGACGGACATCTTCGGGCGGCAGGAAATTATGTGCGGAACGGATATTATAAAGAAGCACGGACGGTACTTGACAGTATGGAAGAGAGCAGCCGCTCTGCCAGATGGTATTACTACAGTGCATTGGCGCATGCAGGGCTTGGAAATCAGGTTGCCGCATTGGAGCATGCAAGGAGGGCTGCAACCTTAGAACCCGGAAATATGGACTATAATCAGCTGGTATATCAGTTTGAAAATGGGGGAACATGGTATCGGCAGAGGCAATACACTTACAGTCAGCCATATTCGGGAGGAAATGGATTATGCCTTAAACTTTGCCTTGCAAATCTGATATGCAATCTTTGCTGCGGCGGTGGCGGACTTTGCTGTGGAGGAGTTCCGTATTACAGATATTAGTTTGATAAAAAACTATATATAGCACTTGAACGGACGAAAATTCAAAATTAAATGAATTTAACTTGCTACCCCTTGACAAAGACAGAAGAATATAATAGAATAACTGTTGTTGCAAAGAAGGTCAACGAATGTGCGCTTAGCTCAGCTGGATAGAGCGTTTGGCTACGGACCAAAAGGTCGGGGGTTCGAATCCTCTAGCGCACGCTTTGGTGCGTATGAGCACGTTGATAAGTGAGGCGGAAATGCTTAAAGTAGCGTTTCCGCTTTATTTAAATATTTAAAAAAGAGCAAAAGAAGAAAGGTGTATGTTATGAAGGGATTAATCAAGGAATTTAAAGAATTTATTTCAAGGGGCAATGTGATGGATATGGCAGTCGGTGTTATCATTGGCGGCGCATTTACAGCAATTGTAAATTCTCTGGTCAATGATGTTATGATGCCCCTTCTGTCCCTGATTACAGGTGGATTTGATTTTACATCAATGTGTATTGTGCTGGGAGAGGGAGAAGGTGCCGCAACATTGAATTATGGCGCTTTTATTGCCGCGGTCATTAATTTCCTTTTGATTGCGCTTGTCATTTTTCTTTTAATTAAGATCATTAATAAGATAGCAAAAAGGAAAAAGGAAGAGACTTTGGCACCTGTAACTACCAAGGTGTGTCCCTTCTGCAAGGAGGAGGTTGCAATTGATGCAACCAGATGTCCTCATTGTACATCGGAATTGTAAAGATGAGTGATCAAATGGGAAAAAGCTTACAGAAAAAAATTGTAGCAATCAATGATCTGACCGGTTTTGGAAGGTGCGCTCTCACCGTCGCCATACCGGTTATTTCTCATATGAAGATACAATGCTGTCCGGTTCCAACTTCTATTTTGTCCAATCATACAGGATATTCAGAGTATTTCTTTGATGATTACACAGCAAAGCTCCCTAAATATCTTGCTATGTGGAAAAAGCTGGATCTGAAGTTTGAAGGGATTATGTCCGGTTTTTTGGGATCTAAGGAACAGATTGATATTGTGCGGGCTTTTATTAAGCAGTTTCAAAGAGAAGAGACCGTTGTGGTAATTGATCCTGTTATGGGGGATCACGGCAAAATAGCAGGAACCTATACAGAAGAAATGTGTATGGAAATGCGAAAACTGGTTTCCTGTGCGGATATCATTACTCCCAATCTTACCGAAGCCTGCAAGCTGACCGACACGCCTTATAGGGAAAAAGGCTGGAAACGGACTGAACTTGAGACTATGGCTGAAAAATTACGGGCAATGGGACCTGAAAAGATTGTGATTACCGGAATTGTGCAGGGAGAGTTCATTGCCAATTATATGTATCAGGATGGAGAAAAGCCAATGATGCTCAGAACCCATCGAGTGGGATGTGAACGCTGTGGAACGGGAGATTTGTTTGCGGCAATTATTGCAGCAGATGCCGTGAACGGAGTTTCGTTTGCTACATCTGTAAGAAAGGCCTCTCTTTTTGTAAAAAAGTGTATGATAAAATCTATGGAATTTGGAATAGAGGAAAAGAATGGAGTATGTTTTGAAGAAATCCTGCATTTATTAAAGTAGACTGGTTTCCGTAATGGAGTATCAGGGAGGGGAAAATGAAACGGTTTTTGAATTGTCTGTTTAAAATTGTATTTGGGCGCACTCTGATTATCATTTTGATGGTACTTTTGCAGATATTGGTGCTTTTTGGAAGCTTTACATGGCTGAGAAGCGGATATCCGTTTATTTGGGAAAGTATGAGTGTTCTGGGCACTATTTTGATTATTTATATCTTTAACAGGGATGAACCGGCAGAATTCAAGCTCAGCTGGATTATTCCCATATGCCTGTTTCCGGTGCTGGGAGCGCTGATTTATGTATTTGTAATGGGAAATTTCGGTGCAATCGGTCAGAAAGCAAAGCTGAAAAGGAGTATGAAGGAGACGGAAGGACTGCTCTATATTTCTGATGAAACTAAGGCGGCAGTTGAACAGTATCCTGCCGGATTTCAGGGCTTTTCACATTATATGATGCATACAGCGGGTTTCCCGACCTATCATAATTCGACGGCGGTATATTATCCGCTGGGGGAAGATAAATTTGAAGATCTTCTTAAGGAACTAAAAAAAGCTGAGAAGTACATTTTCCTTGAATATTTTATTATTGAGCATGGAATCATGTGGGATGCAGTACTGGATATTTTGAAGGAAAAGGTCAAAGAGGGTGTGGAAGTCAGGGTTATGTATGATGGGATGTGTTCCATTTTACTTCTTCCTTACAAATATCCTGAGGAACTGAAAAAGTATGGGATTAAAGCGAAGATGTTTGCCCCCATTGTTCCGTTCCTGTCTACAACCCAGAATAACCGTGATCACAGAAAAATAGTAGTGATTGATGGTAAGGTTGCGTTTACCGGCGGGGTGAATTTGGCGGATGAATATATTAACAAGGTAGAACGGTTTGGACACTGGAAAGATGTAGCCGTCAAGATTACCGGAGATGCTGCACGCAGCTTTACAATCATGTTCCTGCAGATGTGGAATGTGTCGGAGTGGGAAAAAGAAAATTATGGGGCATATCTTGAGAATATTACCTACGAAAAACCTCTTTACCATGACGGATTCGTGATTCCATATGGGGAGACACCTACAAGAAGTGTGGAACTGGGGAAAACTGTATATACATCTATGATCAACAGTGCCACTAAGTATGTACATATTATGACGCCGTATTTCATTGTGGACAGAGAATTTTTGGACAGCATGCGTTATGCAGCAAGGCGTGGGGTAGAAGTCGTTATGCTCCTGCCTCATATACCGGATAAAAAGATTGTTTATTATATTGCAAGAAATTATTATCCGGAACTTTTGGAGGCGGGAATTAAGGTATATGAGTATACGCCGGGCTTTGTGCATGCAAAGGTCCTTGTGGCAGATGATATCAATGCAGCAGTAGGAACAATTAACCTGGATTATAGGAGCTTTTACCATCATTTTGAGTGTGGCGCTTATTTCTATGATAATTCCGTAATCAGAGAAGTGGAGGAGGATTTTCAGAACACTCTGCTTAAGAGCATGGAGGTTACAATGGAGTATTACAGAAAGATTCCGCTACACGAGAAGCTGATAGGCAGAATTGCCAAGGTAATTGCTCCACTTATGTAAAAAGGAAGTGGTTTCATGCAGGGGATTATATATGATGCAACAAAAGTCAAAACCTGTCAGGCATTTTACGAGATCTGCGAATATGCAGAGCTTTCGGGAGAGTGGGCAGATGCGCTTTGGAAGGAGCTTTTGCTCCATAGACAGGTTTATGATGAACTGGTATATTATATTGAACATCATACTTTTCAGGATCAGGTAAAGGTGTGCGGTTATACACTCTGTGATCTTTATGTATGGCAGATGAACCGGTACAATCTGATAAAGGACGTGGGCAAAAACCCAAGAAACTGTAATAAGGAAAAGATGGCAATGCAGGCTTTTGAAAGCATGATAGAGCTTATAAAAAACCCGGAGGAATACAGCAAAAGGCTGGAATATGGGCAGGGAACAGATAAATTATGACAAAACAGGAATTTTTGATGCAGCTTCAAAG
>JAQXYZ010000040.1 GCA_029226935.1 Bacillota bacterium
ACGCATCAGAACTTGCCTAACTGTATGGTGCATGACATTCCTGTCTATAGTCAGTATCCAGTGCCATCAGACAAGAATAGTAGACACGATTCAGGCACAATCCTCTCAAATGCGTATGGTATTGTTACAGTCATGCCCCTAACAGGCAAGCAAATCGTAAAGGTTTACAAGACTGATGGGGTAGTTGACAATACCTCATATTCCTTTACCGACACTCCAGTTAACGTAAAGGACGAGGGCAGTTACAAAGTAAAGAAGTGGGATACTTCCAAGCAAAAGACCAAGGCAAAGAGTACCAAGGCAGACTACCCAGAGGTCACAGCAGGTTGTGAGCTTGTTCGGTCAGGTTCTGGACCCGTCACAGTAGACATGCAACCAGAAGAGAAAGCCATCTTTGTACTCTTAGAGCGCAAAGACGACTCTCCCGCACCAGTCAGCAACTCAGATTCCATCAGAGCGCATGAATTGAATGTTATATAATCAAGGGGTTGTTCCAAATAGTGCTTGTAACAACCCATATGCCTATGATGGGGATTGTGGTATAATATACAGAAAGCCTGTAAATCCCCACTCTGCGAGTGCCTACGGTAAAGGGATTGACAGACTTTCATATAATGGTATTCATATTTGCAAAATGGGTTTGTACATTTTTTTTGAACACCGACCGGATTTCCGGTCGCCAAAATAAAGCTAAATAAAATGTGATGAGTGATTTTGTTTCCTTGGGTATTTGTATGTAAAATGTATGTATTGGATGAAAGAGGTCGCTGGAAGCTCCTTTCTATGCGGGTTTTAAAATGCTTCGGGCGTTCGATTCCGGTCGCCGGCAGCATTGAAAAGTAGGAGAAATGTTGAATTTACCAGCGTTTCTCCTGTTTGTTTTGATTAGGTTTTTGCATCTTTGTTTTCTTTCTCGTTTCTTTGTCAATATTAACATTTTTCCGAAAACTCTAATGAGCTCAGTGTTCCATTGTTTAACAAAATGAGCAAGGCTTTTTGTAGCTGTCATATGGCGGATTTTAGTTTATAAAAATTGGATTTGTTGAGATAAATTCCTACTTTTACAGTTAAGGAGACAAACAATATGAAGAAAAAAATTAAAATCATAGCAATTGTCATGTGTGTAATATATTTTCTTATAATACCGCTTATCCTTGTAATAGCACATGGCTTTGTTATGGGTAAATATACATATGAAGATTATGATGCTAACAGATATTTAGTATATGATAATATTGCCGAACAATATCCACGAGAGTTAATAAATGTTCGGTCGGGGGAAAACGTTTTATCAGCCTATCTTTATGGAAAAGATAATACAAAGGGTGTTATTGTCGTTGCGCCAGGGCATGGGGATTCAAATGACATAAAATTATACGAGGTTCGATATTTTGTTGATGAAGGATATCAAGTGATAGGTTTTGATTATACTGGATGTTATACAAGCGAAGGTGATTCGTTTGGTGGATATACACAGGCAGTATACGATTTGAATTCAATACTTACATATTGTGATAATAATGATTCGTTTAGTGATATGCCAATATATTTGTTTGGCCATAGCATGGGAGGATATGCAGTAACTGCAGTATTAAATTATAATCATAGAATCGATGCAGTCGTTACAGCCTCTGGATTTAATTCAGCTTCTGAACAGTGGGAATGTTCAATAAAACGATTTACTGGTCCTGCATACTATCTTATCCGACCAATTAATCTTGCATTTATTCATTTGAAGTATGGTGATGATAGCAATTTATCTGCTATAGACGGCATTAATATTTCCGATATCCCTGTGTTAGTGATAAGTGCAGACACAGATGTTTTTTATTGTGGTAATAGAAGCCCGATTTATGAAAAGAAGGATATGATAACAAATAATAAGTGTGAATTTATGCTAATGGATAAGCCAAATCATAATGAACATTATACTTATTTTCTAACTGATGATGCAATTCGGTATCAGGAGAGTAATCCAAAAGGAAAAATAGATAAAGAATTATATATGGAACATGACAAGTATATTCTTGATATGATTGTTAATTTTTTTGATAAAGCACTAACTAAATGACATTGTTCAGGCGGATTGGTATAATAATAAATACTTAGTGAATTTTCCTAAACCTCCAAGAAAAGAAAGCATATTAAAAAAGTAGTGAAAAGAGGAGCATTAAATGAAAATTGAGCATGTTGCAATGTATGTAAACGAACTGGAAAATGCAAAGAACTTTTTCATAAAATATTTTGGAGCCGTCTCAAATGCCGGTTATCATAATACAAAGACAGGCTTTCGCTCATATTTTCTTACGTTTGATGATGGAGCCAGATTGGAAATTATGAATAAGCCCATGATGTCGGATGCCGAGAAGGAGCTTCAACGCACCGGGTATATTCATATTGCCCTCAGTGTGGGTAGTAAGGATAAGGTGGATGAATTGACGGCGCAGCTGAAGGAAGACGGATATGAGGTTGTCAGTGGACCAAGAACCACAGGTGATGGGTATTATGAGAGCTGCATTATTGGAATTGAAGGAAACCAGATAGAAATTACGATTTAAAAAATCAAAAATTAGGGAGAAGATATGCTTAAAGCAGGACAACTTGATTTGGTAGCGTTTGATATTTATCATATTATTGGAAGACAGAGCAATTAAAAAAGGTGGATTTAAGCTGAATGGATTTCATCTTGATCTGATTAAATTTACAAATTGATGAGCTGAAAATTCCAAATGATGAATCGAGGGAGTTGAGAGCCGTTGTATAACCGTTTTAAGAAAAATATATTCAAAATCATATTATCTCTTGCCGGCGTGACCTTGTCTTACACCGGTTCAGCATTATGTGCTTTTGCAAATATTGGACAGGGACCTGTGGGAGCATTCCAATATGCAGTGTCATTGCAGACAGGAATACAGATGGGTACCATTGCATTTATCTTTCAGGCTGTTTTTGTGTTTGCACAGTTCTTGATTGAAAGGCATAATTTTAAAATCTATCAGTTGTTGCAGCTGTTGGTTTCGGCTTATGGAGGTATTGTACTAAATATTGTTCTATATGGCATATTGGGAGGGGTTAGAGGAGAAATTCCATATTTTATAAAAGTGCTGATTTTAGTAGTGGGGTTTCTGTTATATGTGATAGGGGTAGTTTTTACGCTTGAACTCAATCTTGTGAGAGTTCCGTTGGAGAGTTTTTTAAAACTTCTGGCATCAAGGACTCCAATTACGCTTGGAAGATATAAGCAGCTTTCGGATTTTATTTTGTTAATACTGGCAGCGGGCATTTGTATTTGGGGAAAACAATCAAGTACAATCAGAGAAGGGACGTTGCTGAATGCATTGATGTTTGGGGTAATGATAGATTTATTTCAAGGTCCTGTCAGACGATTGTATCAGAAATGGCACATCCTTGAATGAGAATAGTAAAAAAGTGCTGCCCTGATATTTCCGGGCAGCACTTTTGCGTGTCACAGCATTTGGCGGAGAGCAGGTCTTCCGCATTCTAATATTCGGATATAGTGATTTGCTTCACGAAGCACATGATCGGCCAGAAGGGGTAGGATGATAGACGCAATTTTGCAGTCTAAGATACCTTTTGCTCCGGCAGCTTTGAAATCGCGGTATTTCAGAGTTTCTTCCAGAGACTTTTTTGTCAGTGCATCCATTGCCCGGCAATCCTGTTTTTTTGCCAGCTCCAGAAGCTGCTGATATTCATGGGCGAAGTCATCTGCGGTATTAATCAACACTTCTTCTGAAGGGTCAAGCAGACCTCGTATGAAGAGAGCATGCTCCATCATAATTCTGTTCCAGAATTCTTCTGTTCCCAGCAAATCTTTATAGGAAACCTGTCGATTCTGCATCAGTTCATTTATGCTGGCACGATATAGTTTGGCTTCACGGATGATGTGCTCAATCAACAGAGGATAATTGGTGTTAAAAAGTCTTCCTCTTTTTACTTCCTCCAAAATATTTTCCTTAAAGTCTATCAGTCCATCCAATAATCGGAGGGATCGCTCATTTATCTGCTGGATGTTCCGACTAAATTCGCGACTTTCTTCCGTAATGCAACCGGGGTGCAAGTTTTTTTCTTCTGCAGAAATCTTGCTGTCGATAGAGATTCCGCTTAAATTTTCTGTTCTCCTTTCGGCGGGAAGGGTAAAATCGGTTACCAGTTCACCGGAGGTAAGAATGTGGTTGTTTACTTTACCGTTGCTGAGTCTGACAATGTCGCGAAGAAGATTTTCAAATTCTTTTCTGAACCAGTCAGCACTTTTTATCCAGGATTCATTGACGCATGGAAATCCTGCTTCCAGAAAAAGAGCATGCTCTTTCATAATTCTGGAAAAAAATAAGTGGGTTTCTAATGACAGGGTGGTATAATTTTCCATAAATATTCATACCTTTTTGTTTAGGCTTTTTTTATAGTATATGCAAAGAGAAACTCATGGTGTGGTAAAAGTATGGCAGCCGGAAAAAATGTTGACGTTACATGAAGTAAAAGATTAATATAAGAAAGGAAAAGAGTGTTAGATGATAGATACGAAACAGGGTGCATGATGAAAAAAGAAAAAAGGACTGAAAAAGGCAAAAAGAAGAATTTTGGAAAATTACTTATGTTGGTAGAAGTGATATTGATTATAGCTGCCTTGATGGTTGCCGGTTTAATTTATGTAAGGATGCAGGTAGCAGCTGTACAGAAGACCAGCACACAATCCTTTGAGGAGATGAAAAGGCACTATGCTTTTATCACAACTTCCGTAGAAGATAATTTTCGCAATAAGATTTATGAAGGGGCTAAGCAGTATGCGGAAGAAGAAGGAATTTATTTAGAATGGTTTGGAAAGGAACTTGCAATAGATTATTCAAAAAGAGAGCTGTTGAAAATGGCAATTACATCTGAGGTTGACGGGATTATTCTGGAGGGAGATGACAGCGAGGAAATACAAGGATTAATTGACTGGGCAGATGAGGAAGGTATTCCGGTAGTTACGGTGCTGACTGACAGTTATAACAGTAAAAGAAAAAGCTTTGTGGGAATTAGTAATCATAACCTTGGAAGGGAGTATGGGAGACAGATTATCAAAATTGCCAATAAAGAGACGAAAGAAGCAATGCTCCTGATTGACGTAAATGCAGAGGACAGCGGACAGAACATTATTCTTAACGGGATCAAGGAGACTCTTGCCAATGAAGGAAATCATTTGAACATAGAGGTGAATACACTGGCAATCAGCGCAGACTCTGCGTTCGAGAGAGAGGAAGCGATTCAAAGTATTTTCCTTAATAGAGAAGAATTGCCGGAAATTATTATTTGCCTGAATGAAGAAAATACAATCAGTGTTTATCAGGCTGCGGTGGACTATAATTTGGTAGGTGAGATCAATATCCTGGGATATTCGGCCAACGAGACTATTTTGAATGCCGTCAGCAGAAATGTGATTGTCTCTACCGCAGTGGTAGATTATGAGCAGATGGGAATTTACTGTGTGCAGGCATTGGATGAATATCTTGAAGCCAGCAGGGTAAATGATTTTGTTACTATTGATGTAAGCACAGTTACGAAGAAGAATGTAGAAAGGTATCTGGAAGATGCTGGAGAATAAAGACGATAAAAGCAAATATCCTCATATGAGTATTCAAACAAAGCTTTTGTTTATATTCCTTATTATTACGACGGTTGTTTTTGTGGTAATCATTTATATTTATTTTAACATTAACAGCATGATTGAAAACATTGATAGGGTATATGGAAGTAATGCCATGCTCAATGAATTACAGAATGAACTTGCACTGACTCACCGCAATCTGGAAAGATTTTTGGATACAAAAGACACGGAAGCTTTGGAAGGATATTTCCGCAGCGAGCAGGAATATTCAAAGCGTCTGGAAAAACTGAACAAGATAACTGTTTATGACGCTAATATGATGACAGAAAAAAATATTTATAATATGTCTCAATATTATCTGAAGACTGCCGATGATGCCATTACTGCCAAAAGAGGAAGGAATATTGTGCGCTATAAGGAATATTATGAAGATGCAAGCGAGATGTATGAGTACATAAATTCCTATATTTACAGCTTGAATAATCGTCAGTTCCAAAGCAACTCCGATAACTATGAGATATTATTTTCTTCTCTGAAACGCTCGGAAACCTACAATATTTTAATTCTTTGTATTGTGAGTGCCATCAATATTATCTTAATGATACTTCTTACCAAGAGCATTACCAATCCACTTAAGGAGCTTGCCAGAGCGGCGGATGAGGTGGCAAAGGGAAAGCTGGATATTGAGCGGCTGGAAGTGGTATCTCATGATGAGGTGGGGATAGTTACCAATGCATTTAATCAGATGGTAGAAAGCCTTAAAGATTATATTGAACAGATTAAAAGCAATATGGAGCTGGAAAGCGCCATGAAGGAACGCCAGCTTTTGATGGAAGCACATTTGAAGGATGCCCAGTTAAAATACCTTCAGGCACAGATTAATCCTCATTTTCTTTTTAACACGTTAAATGCCGGAGCACAACTTGCGATGATGGAAGGGGCAGACAGAACCTATCACTATGTACAGAATGTGGCAGATTTTTTCCGTTACAATGTAAAGAAAAACAATGATGTGGTAACGCTTCGTGAAGAGATTGAGATGGTGGATAATTATATTTATATCATTAATGTCAGATTTTCAGGGGACATTCATTTCAAAAAGAACATAGACGAAGAACTTACCAACGTGCAGGTGCCAAGTATGATTTTACAGCCTATTGTGGAGAACTGTATCAACCATGGCGTGCGCGGCATTACATGGGAAAATCTGATTGAACTTTCCGTGTATCAGGAAAGAAATCAAATCTGCATCAGCGTAAGAGATAACGGAATTGGAATCAGCAGGGAAAAAATAGACCGCATTATGAGCAATAAGCTTGGGGAAGAAGATTTGCAGAACATAGTAAACGGTGTAGGTCTTAATAATGTAATCAACAGATTGAGACTGTTTTTTGAAAGAGACGATGTAATAGAGATAACCAGCGCAGGAGAAAACCTTGGAACTGAAGTCGCAATTTATTGCCCACTGGAAGAATAATTCCTGTGGTGTTTCGGAATGGAGGAAAAAATGTATAAAATAATGATAGCGGATGATGAAGGAATTGCAATTGATGCTTTGAAGTTCATCATTGAGAAGAATTTTGGGGACACTTGTATGATTGAATCTGCTAAAACGGGTAGAAGCGTGATAGAGCTGGCAGAAAACTTCCGTCCGGATATTGCGTTTATGGACATTCAGATGCCGGGAATCAATGGGATTGAGGCAATGAAGGAGATAAAGAAGACAAATAAAAATACAATTTTTATTGTAGTTTCTGCTTATGATAAGTTTGATTATGCAAAAGAGGCAATAGGGCTTGGCGTTATGGAATATGTAAACAAGCCCATCGATCAGAAGGAAATTGTTTCTCTTCTTCAGAGGGCTATGGAAAAAATAGACTCTGACAGGGCGAAGAGAAGTAATGACCTGATGGTAAAGGAAAAACTGGAAACGGTTGTGCCAATCATTGAAAGCGGATTCATTTATTCTGTTCTTTTTCAGGGAAATTACATGGAAGAGACACAGAATTTTAAAAATCTTTTGGGAATAGACTATGATTATGGATATATGATGGTCATAGAATATGGGGATACATCTGAAAATGGTCATCTGACCAATGCCATTGGCGCCAGTGTCAGACTCCAGTCTAACTACAATCGAATAAGAGAAACCATAAAGGAATATTTTGCGGGAATTGTGGGCCCTATGATGGGCAATACAGTAATTACATTGATTCCGTGTGAGGAAGAGCGTGCAGAAAATGAATATGAAGACAGGGTAAAAATCATTGAAAATGCGCGGAGTATGATCCGCAACCTCAAGGAAACAGTTGATGCACAGTTCCGGGTAGGAATAGGTTCCATAAAGAGAATGGAACATGTGGAGACATCTTATGCTGAGGCGATTAAAGCACTGCGATATTCCAAAGGCAGTGTGGCACAGATCAAGGATCTTTCTATGGAACTGAGATATGAGGAGGATTATCCCATTCAGATAGAACAAAAATTGTTTGAGCGTGTACAGGCGGGAGATACTGCAGGGGCAGTAGCCGAAGGAGGCAGCTTCTTTGACTGGATGCTCAAAAACCACCGGGGCGCGGAGATGGACATTAAGTTAAAAGCATTGGAGTTTGTCATGCGTGCAGAAACAATTGGTCTTGAGGCAGGAGGTAATACATACAGATTTGAATCACGCCATGATTATTTGAAAACAGTAGTTGATTTTCAGAATTATGAGGAACTGCGGTCATGGTTTTTGACGAAGCTCCGTGAAGCCGCCCGATCTGTATATGAAAATAAGGAAAAGCCTACTGCCAGTCTGGTGGAACAAGCAAAAGCCTATATTGATACACACTATTCCAAAGAAATTTCATTGGATGATGTTTCTAGGGAAGTAAATATAAGCCCTTATTATTTCAGCAAGCTGTTCAAAGAGGAAACGGGCGGAAACTTCATTGACTATGTGACTGCAATCCGAATGGAAAAGGCAAAGGAGCTTCTTTCCAATACCGATAAAAGTATGAAAGAAATATGCAGTGAGGTGGGGTATTCAGATCCTAATTATTTCAGCCGTACCTTCAAGAAGAATGTTGGTGTCACACCTACTGAGTATAAGGAGGGGAGTAATTGATGAAATCCAGTTATATCCTGCAAAGAATGTGTTTGGCAGGAATTATGGTTTTACTTTTGACAGGATGCAGTAAGGCAGATTATGAACAGGAACCATCTGAGCAGGAAGAAAATAAAATCCAGATTGGGATGATTTTTGATAACTTTGTTATGGAACGCTGGCAGAGAGACCGGGATGTGTTTGTCTCTACCGCAAAAGAAATGGGGGCAGAGGTCAATGTACAGAATGCCAATGGAAGTGTGGAGGAACAGATAGAGCTTATCAACTATTTTATTAAAAAAAGGGTGGATGTGATTGTCATTGTTCCCATTGATTCGGCGCCTCTTTTAAGTGCTGTCAGTAAAGCACAGGAGGAAGGAATCAAAGTCATATCCTATGATCGGTTGATTATCGGTGCAAAACCGGATCTCTATATTTCCTTTGACAATGAAAAGGTAGGCAGACTGATGGCAGAAGCTCTTGCCGGAAAGATGGAGGCCGGTGACGGAGTGCTGATGATCAATGGATCTATAACGGATAATAATGTAAAGGAAGTAGAGACCGGCTTTAAAGAGGTCATGCGGCAGAAGCATATCAGGATTATGGGTGTTTACTATGCAGACGATTGGAAACCGGAATATGCAGCTTCCTATATAAGACAAAACAGCAATCTTCTGGAGAATGTGAAGGGAATTATGTGTGGCAATGATAATCTGGCCGGGCAGGCAATCAGCGCACTTGCAGAGCAAAGACTTGCAGGAGAAATTCCTGTAGTAGGACAGGATGCTGATCTGGCAGCATGCCAGAGAATTGTGGAAGGAACACAGTATATGACCGTTTACAAATCCATAGAAAAGCTGGCGGCCGGAGCAGCACAGGCAGCGGTGGCATTGGCAGAAAATACAGAGTTTGCTTATGAGTATTATGAAACAGGGGAAGGAGATGAAATTCCTTACATTAAATTGGAACCGGTGGCAGTAAATGCAGATAACATGCAGGATGTCATTATAGATAGTGGCTTTCAGCTAAAAGAAGATGTCTATTTGTACCGACCTGATTTGCTGGAATAGCATATTTTTGTAAAATGTCTTTTGTAAAAACAAAATAGTGCTATTCAGATTTTACATGACATGTCAAAGTGCACAAAAATGTGAAGAACATTACAAATATATTCAGCACTTGGTATGTTATAGTAATACTCGTAACAGACAGTTACATATCATAATTACTCAAAGGGAGGAATTTTTTTATGAAGAAAAAATTACTTAGCCTCATCCTTGCAGCAGCAATGGTATCAACCATGCTGGTTGGATGTGGAAGCAAAACAACAGAGACAGCATCAAGCGATGCACCGGCAGAAGAAGTTGTAGAAGACACAGCAGCTACAGAAGATGCAGCAGCTGACACTACAGAAGCTTCAGGCGATCTTCAGGTAGGTATCGTACTTCCTACAAAGGATGAACCCAGATGGTTACAGGATCAGGCACAGTTCGAAAGCCTTTTAGGTAGTGCAGGATTTACAAGCCAGGTATTATTCAGCCAGGGATCTTCCGCAACTGAAAAGACCAACGTAGAAACACTGGTTTCTCAGGGTATTGATGTTCTTATCATCTGTGCACAGGACGGTGCAGCAGCTGCAGCAGCAGTAGAAGCAGCTAAGGATGCTGGCGTAACCGTTATCGCATACGACAGATTGATCACAGGTACAGATGCAGTTGACTATTATGTAACATTCGACAGCTTTGCAGTTGGTGTTGCACAGGGTCAGTATCTGATTGACAATGCACCTGAAGGAACAGGTATTCCTCTTTACTTATATGCAGGTGCTGCAACAGATAACAACGCATTCATCTTCTTTGAAGGTGCTTGGAGCGTTCTTCAGCCTAAGATTGCTGATGGCACATTTGTAATTGCTAACTCTTCTGAAGCAGTTGCATTACAGGACAAAGCTGAACTTACCCGTGATGAAGAAGGTAAGATCATTGGTCAGATTACAACAGATTGGGATTTCAACGTTGCTAAGTCTAAAGCAGAAGCTCACTTAACAGCAGTTGGCGCTGACGCAAAGGGTGATGTACTTGTACTTGCTCCTAACGATGGTACTTCCCGTTCTATCGCAGACGTATTTGCAACAGATAAGGACGTAACAAGCTATGTTATCACAGGTCAGGACTCTGAAATCGCATCTGTACAGTACATTATCGATGGCAAGCAGTCTATGACAGTATTTAAGGATACAAGAACACTGGCAGCTGACTCCGTTAATATGGCAGTATCTATCTTAAATGGTGAAACACCTGCTACAGATACCACATACAACAACGAAGCTAAAGATGTAGCTGCAAAGCAGACTGATATCGTAGTTGTAACTAAAGATAATGTTAAGGCAGCACTTGTTGACTCCGGATATTATGATGCATCAGAATTTACCGGATTAGAATAAATCTATATTTACAAGTAAGTAGTAATTTTCAAGGTCGGCTTTAAATGAATAAAGTTTAAAGCCGACCTTTCAATAACAAGCAGATTGAGGCTAAGGAGGCAGGGCATGAGTGATTACATACTTGAAATGAGAAATATCACAAAAACGTTTCCCGGAGTCAGAGCCCTGGACAATGTAAATTTTAAAGTTAAACGCGGGGAAATCCATTGTCTGGTAGGAGAGAACGGCGCTGGAAAATCAACGCTGATGAAGGTATTGTCCGGTGTATATCATTATGGTACATATTCGGGGGACATTGTCTATAACGGAGAGGTACAGCAATTCAAATCCATAGCGGATAGTGAAGGAAAAGGAATTGCAATTATTTATCAGGAACTTGCACTTGTTCCTGAACTTAGTATTTACGAAAACATTTACTTCGGTCATGAAATCATGAATGGAAGAAGTATTGATTGGAATAAAACAATTGTAGAAGCATCCAAGGTTTTGAAGAAGGTACGTCTTAATGTTGATCCTTCCATGAAAGTAAAAAATCTTGGTGTAGGTAATCAGCAGCTTGTTGAAATTGCCAAGGCACTCAGCAAGAATGTTAAACTTCTGATACTGGATGAGCCGACTGCATCACTAAACGAAGATGACAGTAAGAACTTACTGGAATTGATTAAGGAATTAAAAGCGCAGGGAGTTACCTGTATTATGATTTCCCATAAACTGAAGGAAATCATTGCGATAGCAGACACAATTACCGTACTTCGTGATGGTGCGACCATCTGTTCCATGGATATGGCAGAGCGGGCTGTGACAGAAGCAGAAATTATTAAGCATATGGTAGGTAGAGAAATTGACAACATTTATCCCAAACGAGAAAACAAGAATATCGGGGATGTTTGTTTGGAAATAAAGAACTGGACGGTAGAGGATCCGGTTAAAGGAAAAGAAATCCTTCACAATATAAACCTGAATGTTCGTAAGGGTGAAATTGTTGGTCTGCAAGGTTTGATGGGAGCCGGAAGAACAGAGTTCGCAATGAGCCTTTTCGGAAATCCTACAGGTTATAAGATTACGAACGGTGAAGTATTCTTAAATGGTGAAAAGGTTCACTTTAGTAAGCCTAAGGATGCGATTAAAAGCGGAATTGCATATGTAAGTGAGGACAGAAAGGGCAATGGCCTGGTTTTGATACAGGATATTAAATATAATATCAGTATTGCTAATTTGGAAGAACTTGAGGAAGGCATTTCCATCAATGAAAATGAAGAGATTAATGTAGCCAATAGCTTCAAAGAATCTATTAATATCAAGGCGCCTTCTGTTGAGCAGAAGGTTGGAAACTTAAGCGGAGGAAATCAGCAGAAGGTTCAGCTTGCTAAATGGATGTTTGTTAAGCCTAAGGTATTGATACTGGATGAGCCTACAAGAGGTATTGATGTTGGTGCAAAATATGAAATTTATTCACTGATGAATAAACTGGTAGAAGAAGGAATGAGTATCATTATGATTTCCTCTGAACTTCCCGAGGTTTTGGGAATGAGCGACAGACTTTATGTTATGTCAAGCGGAAGCATTGCCGGTGAATTATCAGCTGAGGAAGCAGATGAAAACAAAGTCATGGCAATGGCTATCAATTCATAGGAGGTTGCAAAATGGAAAAGACAAATAAAAAAGAGCCTGCCAAAGTAGGACTTGGACAGGAAATTATAAGCTTAGTTAAGACAAATATCAGAGATTACATGATGTATATCGTGCTTATCCTGATTATGCTGTTCTTCACATGGAAAACAAATGGTGGATTTATTCAGGCGAGAAATATCTCCAATCTGATTAATCAGGCAGGATATGTAGCCGTACTTGCAATTGGTATGACGCTGATTTTGATTTTGAAACATATTGATCTTTCCGTAGGGTATGTAGCTGGTTTCTGCGGAGCAATTGCAGCAATCCTGATGACTCAGGTAGGTTTAAATGAGTGGCTTGCAATTCTCATTGTACTTGCAATCGGTCTTTTGATTGGTGTATATCAGGGGCTTCTGGTAACCAGAGTCGGAGTTCCTGCATTCGTTACCACATTGGCAGGAATGTTCATGTTCCGTGGACTTTTAAACCTTTCACTGCAAAAAACGGGTACGATTATTATTCCCAATGCAGGATTTAATGCTCTTTCAAACGGTTTTATTCCTGATATTCCGGGAGTAGACCTTGGGTTCCATCTGCTCACACTTCTCATTGGTATTGTAGCAGTTGTGATGACTATTTTCTCTCAGATTAAAGCAAGAAAGAATAAACAGAAATACAATTTTAAAGTAACTTCAACTCCTGTATTTATTTTTGGGCTTGTATTTGTATCAGTGATTATTATGGCAATTATCTGGGTACTTGCGAGCTACAGCGGTATTCCTTGGACAGCTGTTATTGTAGGTGTGGTTCTTCTCGTTTATAACTACATGCTGAATAAGACAAGATTAGGAAGATATATTTATGGTATTGGTGGTAATGACCAGGCAGCAGAACTTTCTGGTGTTGATGTTAAGAAGGTAACTCTGTTTGCATTCTGTTCAATGAGTTTTCTGGCATCACTTGCAGGTATCCTTTATACTTCCAGATTACAGTCTGCAACACCTACTGCAGGTAATGCTTTTGAAATGGATGCGATTGCTTCCTCCTACATTGGTGGTGTAGCAGTTAGTGGTGGTATTGGTAAGGTTACGAACACAATTATCGGTGCGTTTGTCATTATGTCACTTACCAACGGCATGAACCTGATGGGTGTTGACGTTTCCTATCAGTATATTGTAAAAGGTATTATCTTCATCATTGCAGTTGCATTTGATGTAAGAACACGTTCAAAGGCTAAATAGTCAGTCACATTACCAACGTTTTCAAGTTCAGGAGGCTTTGCTATGAAAAAGTTACAAATGAAAACAAAGCGGGAGCTGAAAAAGGTGGAGACTAAAAAGGATAAAAAGAAAAGAAAAATTATGATAGGGATTAGGGCAAAGCTTTTTTCGGCTTTTGCCCTCCCTGTGCTTTTCGTAATATTGCTTGGAGTGATATCCTACGGTCAGACTGCGAGTTCCCTACAGACACTTTATAAGGATTCTACAATGCAGATTCTGGGAAAAACCACAGATTATCTGGAAATAATGATGTTACAGGTAGAAACGGTAGCATATGATCTTTCTCAGGATGCAGATTTAATTTCATATTTTAGTGGAACAGCCGAGCCGGGAGTCGATTTTGATTATGTGGATACAAAAATGCATTCTTTTCTGGGTACTGACGAGTATGTAGAAAGTGGTTATTTTATTGCGATTAACGGTGGTAAGCATATCAGCACTAATCCGGATGTAAAGTTTGATTCCGATGCATATGCGAAGTTTCAGGCATCCAATGACTACACAGAGGTTATGGCGAGAAACCGTAAGGTATGGCTGGGAGAAAGTGAGTTCCTTAAACAATATAAACCGGCAACAGAAGATCCTTACGGAGATCGTCAGATGACGGTAATACGCCGTGTGGATAATGTGCTTACAGGACAGGATATCGGTTTTCTTATTTTGGAAGTGCGTAAAACGGTTATGGACGAGATGCTGGAAAGCATTAATTTAGGTGATAACAGTACGGTGGTATTAATTGCACAGGATAATACAGAAATTGCCAAAGCAGAAGAGTATCCCGCCAACACGGAAGAGAAGATTATTACCTCAGGAAAAGCCTATCAGAAAATGCAGCAAAGTATTGATAAATCCGGTTCATTTAACCTGGTATACAGAGGACAGGATTACTGGATGTGCTACTATTATGTAGGTGATATTGGTAATAGTATTGTAGGTCTGATTCCTAAGGCAACTATGTTACAGCAGGCGAATGAAATCAGAATCAATACAATCATGATTGTAATTGTATTGATTGTTGTAATGGCTGCGTTGGCAATGCTGATTGCCTTAAGTATTGGAAAAAATATTAAGAATATTGTAAAAGCTGTTCAGCAGGCATCTAAAGGCGATTTGACAGTGGAAGTCAAGACAAAAAGCAGGGATGAGTTTGCGATTCTCTGTAGCAGCTTTAATGATATGATGACAGCAATGCGTGAACTGATTGCCAAGGTGACTACAGGTGCAGGTCAGGTGGATTATGCAATCGGCAAAGTGGGTAATATGAATACCCATGTGTGTGAGGCCGCCGAAGGGTTGTCGGCTGCAATCACGCAGATAAGAAGTGGTGCAGAATATCAGGAAGAGAGTGCAAGAGACTGTCTTAATAATATGGATGCACTGGCAGACAAGATTAATTATGTTGTAAAGAATACAGAAGAAATTCAAAGGATTTCTAATGGAGCTAAGGAACTGGTCAATTCAGGAATAGATATTATGGAGAAGCTTGACAGCACTTCTGAAATGACAAATTCCAATCTCCGTGAGATTGTAAAAGAGCTGGAAGAACTGGGAAAAGCTGTTGCGGATATTAACCAGATTATTCAGGTGATTACAGAGGTGGCAGATCAGACCAATCTGCTTTCCTTAAATGCAAGTATCGAAGCAGCAAGGGCAGGAGAAGCGGGAAGAGGCTTTGCAGTTGTTGCATCTGAAGTTAAGAATCTTGCAGATCAGTCATTAAAGGCTGCAGATCAGATACAAAATATTATCAGTGATGTTGAAAAATTCAGTAGTGCAGTTCTTCAGCATGCAAGCCAGACAGAGCAGGTTCTGGATTCGCAGAAGATTGCAGTTGGCAATGCTGTAAATGCCTTTAAGGATATGGATGAGCATTTGGAAAAACTGACAGGAAATATTGATGAGATTGCAGTGCAGACGAGGTCTATTTCAAATGCTAAAGAATCTACGTTAAGTGCAGTACAGTCAATTTCATCCACGATAGAGGAAAACACTGCGGCAACCATAAACATGGGAGAAGATGTAGAGAGACAGAAGCAGCAGGTAGAGGAGCTTGCTACATGTGCTGAGAATTTGAGAACTGTATCTGAACAGCTTAAGACAGCAATCAGCATATTTACAATCAGCAAGGAAAACTAAAACTGTAATTGTTTTAGCTCTTGCAATTAGTTTAAATTTCTACTATTATAATATATGGATACGCAACTGACGGAAACAGGTGAAGCCTGCGTAGGAGTACCTACAGGGAGTGTATCTGTAATTATGAGCCGACCGTCTGGGCAGCACAGTAAAAGTGCGCCCAGACGTTTTTTGTGCAAAAAGTTGACCCGCAAAGCGTGTCGGCGTTTGATGTTCAAAGGAAATGGAGGAAGATATGAAAATGTTGTCACTTGCACAGGAACTTAAGGAGAATGCTTATCCGGGGAGAGGTATTGTAATTGGTAAATCGAAAGATGGGACCAAGGCAGTTACAGCCTACTTTATTATGGGAAGAAGCTCCAACAGTCGCAATCGTATTTTTGCAGTAGAAGGGGAAGGAATCAGGACAGAAGCATTTGACCCTTCCAAATTGGAAGATCCAAGTCTCATTATTTATGCACCGGTAAGGGTATTGGATCACATGACGATTGTGACCAATGGCGATCAGACAGATACTGCTTATGATGGTTTGAAGGATGGACTTACCTTTGAGCAATCCTTAAGAAGCCGTGAATTTGAGCCTGATGGACCGAATTATACTCCCAGAATTTCAGGACTTATGAATGTAAAAGACGGAAAATATGATTACATAATGTCCATCTTAAAGAGTAATAACGGAAATCCTGATGCCTGCAACAGATACACCTATGCTTATGAAAATCCGGTGGCAGGAGAAGGACATTTTATTCATACATATATGCATGACGGAAATCCCCTCCCCAGTTTCGAAGGAGAACCTAAGTTGGTAGAAATAGCAGGAAACATTGACGAGTTTACAGATATGGTATGGACAAGCCTTAATGAAGAAAATAAGGTGTCATTATTTGTGAGATATATTGATATTGCAACCGGAACCTACGAAACACGTATTGTAAATAAAAACAAATAAGAAAGATTTGGAGGATATCATGAACGAGATTCAATTAAAATATGGATGTAACCCTAACCAAAAGCCTTCCAGAATTTTTATGGAGGATGGCAGCGATCTTCCTGTTACCGTTTTGAACGGTAAGCCCGGATACATTAATTTTTTGGATGCGTTTAATGGATGGCAGTTGGTAAAGGAACTGAAAGAAGCTACCGGGCTTCCGGCAGCAACCTCCTTTAAGCATGTCTCGCCTGCAGGAGCAGCAGTAGGTCTGCCTCTTACGGAAACGCTTGCAAAGATTTACTGGGTAGATGATTTGGGAGAACTTTCTCCTTTAGCATGTGCATACGCAAGAGCAAGAGGAGCAGACAGAATGTCTTCCTTCGGGGATTTTATTGCATTATCTGATGTCTGCGATGCAGATACAGCAAGACTTATTAAGAGAGAGGTATCAGATGGTGTAATTGCACCGGGATATACGGACGAAGCACTGGAACTTCTTAAGGCAAAGAAAAAAGGAAACTACAATATCATTCAGATTGATTCATCTTATGTTCCTGCACCAGTTGAAAGAAAACAGGTTTATGGCATTACCTTTGAACAGGGAAGAAATGAACTTGATATTAATGGGGATCTGCTTTCCAATATTGTTACCAAGAATAAGGATTTGCCGGAATCCGCATTGATTGATATGAAAATTGCGCTGATTACCCTTAAGTATACCCAGTCTAATTCTGTATGCTATGTAAAAGGTGGACAGGCAATCGGTATTGGAGCAGGTCAGCAGTCCAGAGTTCACTGTACCAGACTTGCCGGGCAGAAAGCAGATAACTGGTATCTTCGTCAGGCACCCCAGGTACTTAATCTTGAATTTGTAGATTCCTTAGGACGCGCAGACAGAGACAACACTATTGATGTCTATATTGGAGATGAATATGAGGATGTGCTTAGAGAAGGTGAATGGCAGAAACGATTCAAGGTAAAACCGCCTGTCTTTACCAGAGAAGAGAAGAGAGCATGGCTGGATGGAAATCAGGATGTAACGCTTGGGTCGGATGCATTTTTCCCTTTCTCAGACAATATCGAAAGAGCATACAAGAGCGGTGTCAAGTATATTGCACAGCCGGGCGGCTCTGTAAGAGATGATCTTGTAATTGAGTGCTGTGACAAATATGACATGGTGATGGCATTTACAGGAATCAGATTATTCCATCACTAAATTAATTGAGTAAGAGAGCGCCACTGCCTCATTATGAAAATGAGGCGGTGGCGTTTGTGTGCATATGTGGACTATTCAAAAAGCTTGTGGTAAATTTTTTCAGCATCATAATTGGGTGAATATTCTTTAGCAGCATTATAAATTCTTAGTATTTCATTCAAGTCTGCTTCTAAATCTTCGCTGATTTCTTCGGGAGTTTTACCTTTTTGAAGTTTTTTGCAGACCATTTTTATTATGCTCAAATTTTCTCCCTCAGAGAGCCCTTCAGAATGACCAGTAGAATAGCCCTCAGAGAGTCCTTCAGAATGTCCAGTAGAATAGCCCTCGGAGAGTCCTTCAGAATGTCCTGCAGCATACCCCTCGGCATGTCCCTCATCTCTGGCATATGCAAGTTCTTCCCATTTCTGCATAAACTTAACTCCCATCTTTTTTGATATCTTAATCTTTCCACTTTGTGTTTCCTCGGCCGCCGCATCAGTGGTAGATGTAATGTATTCCATGAAATCAAGGAACTCTTGGGAAAACTCCTGCCTGTTGGTTCCCTTGGTGTTGATAAAAATTCGGGTTGCGCCGTCTTCCAGTTTTAAATCCGGACATTCCCTGCATACACCTTCAAAAGTGTATCGGTACAGACCTTTTCCAAAAAGATCAAAGGGTGCAATTAGGATAAAGCAACTGTCATTTAATAGATTAAAGTCTGTGCTGCTCGGCTCCAGCAAGGAAACATCCAACTGCGCCTGATAGTAACGGCTCCGCTTCCGCAGGTTTCCTGTATTCTTCTGCTGCATCTCTGCGTAATAAAGCTTTCCATCACGATCCATGCTTACCACATCCAGTCTGACCTGACGCAGCTGTGGGGACACCCGCAATTCCTTCTCTGTTTCTGGTTTATCTAGCAGTTCAATTTCATTTTCAAGCAAAATGCTTACTGTAGCCTGATAGGCCTCCGTATCCTCCATGGTCTCATCAAAAAGAAACTTGTCCATCAGGTTTAGTTCCTCCAGTTTCGTTACAACATTGTTTGCCATACCATTTCCTCCTTGGTGCAGAAAATAGGTTGCGGCATACTGTATGTACACTATACTGTAATGCCTCTTGCAAACAAGCCATATGGATTTGCTTGATTACAGTGTCGTGCCGCCCCTTACAAACGCTCTGCCTACATATCCTTTTTCCTGCTGTTGTTCTGTTATTGGGTTTTAAAAGCAGGATTTCATGAATGTGAGAACAGATTGTTCTGTAAGACACAGCCTCAGCTGCCATACGGGCTTACGCCCATAGAAATCATTTGCTTTGCACTTACTATAGCATATCATATTTATTATTGCAATATGTTTTGCTTTTTATTTTGTTAAATATATGTCTGCAAAAGAGAGGTTAAAACGGCACAGTAAAAACGGTACAGCC
>JAQXYZ010000041.1 GCA_029226935.1 Bacillota bacterium
TGCGCGTTTCTCCAAATAAAAACAGATACGCTCTACAATCGTCTCCATAATCGCTGGTAATTTCCCGCTGTCTTCCAAAATAGGAATCGCTTCTTCTGTGGTAACACAATCTAATACTTGAAGGATTTTTTCTGTCTCTACCCCCTCTTTCAAAGAAAACGCTGCCAATAACTCCATTCTGCAATCTGCCTCTTTAGAGTGGGTATTCATAATTCCACCGGCAACTTTTATCAGCTTCCCAATGTGTCCTGTAAGAAGCATTTTCTTAAACCCCAGCTCTACCGCCATATCAATGGTATCTCCGATAAAATTACTGCATTTCACACTTCTGTCCAGATCATAACCATAGGACTTTTTCATAAAATCAAGTCCATAGTTCCCCGGCGAAACAGCCACATAATCAAACCCTTGTACTCTTCTTTGGTTTAACTCTACCCGGATGGTATCAAGAATCGCCTGATTACTCATAGGCTCTACAATCCCGCTGGTTCCTAGGATGGAAATGCCTCCCACAATTCCAAGCCTTGGATTAAAAGTCTGCTGAGCCAGCTTTTCTCCGTTCGGCACTGATATTTCCACCAGTAAGCTGCCTTTATAGTCTACCAGCTGACATACCTGTATCACTTCTTTTTCGATCATTTCTCTCGGAACATGATTGATTGCTGCGTTCCCTACAGGCTGATCCAATCCGGGCTTTGTCACTCTTCCAACACCTTTGCCGCCGTCAATCTTTATTACCGTTTCTTTCCCAGTTCCGATATCTGTCCCGGCATCATTCTCTCCAAAGGAAACCCTGGCATAAATGAAAGCTCCCGTCGTAATATCAGGATCATCTCCGCCATCCTTTTCTACTGCACAGCTGACTTCTCTTTCTTTGCGACTGATATCCACAAGCTTTGCTGTGTATGGGATGCCTTTTGGAGTCTCTATTGTAATTTCCCTTTTCAATTTTCCTATCAGAAGCATATATGCTGCTGCTTTTGCTGCTGCAGCTGCACAACTTCCTGTTGTAAATCCATATCGCATAAAATCCCTCTATCTTGTCAGCTCATACAAAAGTGCATTACATATGGCTGCAGCCACATTACTGCCACCTTTTCTTCCCCTGTTTATGATATACGGTATTTCTGTTTCCATAATCAACTCTTTTGCAGCCTCCACATTTACAAAACCTACCGGAACTCCAATCACAAAAGCCGGATGCCATTTGTCTTTCTGCATCATCTCATATAGCCTAATCAATGCTGTCGGCGCATTGCCCACTGTAAAAACAACAGGCTTTTTGATGTTCTTTGCCTTCTCCATACTGACAACGGCTCTTGTGACCCCTCTTTGCTTTGCCACCCTCGCCACATCCTCATCTGCCATAAAACAATGGGCCTGTCCACCCAGCTTTGCCAATGCTTTCTTGTTGATTCCTGCCAGTGCCATATTGGTATCTGTTACAATGTCTGCTCCATTTTTTAAAAGCTCTTTTGCAATAGCTACCGCATCTTTTGAATAGACAAGCGTATCTGCATAGTCAAAATCTGCGCTTGTATGTATCACCCTTTTGGTAATCATTTCCTGTTCTGACGGAAGTGAAATTCCTCGTTTCTTTAGTTCTTCCGTAATAATTTCAAAACTTCTCTTTTCAATTTCTTCCGGAAGCAAATATTCTATTTTACTTTTCCGTTCCACTTGATTTCTCCTATCGCTCTTAATAAAGCCTCGTTTTCTTTCCTACACTTTACCGCAATTCTGTAAAATCCCTTTGATAATCCCCTGAAATTTTCACAGTCACGAATCAATATCCCTTTTTCTAACAATTTGTCATATAATGGCCGTTTACTATAAATCAGGAGAAAATTGGCTTTTCCCGAAAACACTTGACAACCCGCTTTCTTTAATCCGGCCTCTAAAAATTCTCTTTCTTTCTCGATATATGCAACTGTTTTTTCTACGAATGTCGCCTGCATGGCACATTCGTATCCTGCCGCCTGCGCAAAACCGGAAAGGTTCCACTCCGGTAATTGCCTGCCAATTTCATCTGACAGCAACGGGTTGCTGCAAACCAGATATCCCAAACGGACTCCGGGAATCGCAAATATTTTCGTAAATGCTCTGACAAGTATCAGATTTGTATATTTATTGATTTCCTGCAGCATGGAACACTCTCTGTCACAAAACTCTATAAAACATTCATCCAGAACTACACTTATTCCCTTATCCCTGCAATGGTCTAGCACTTTGATTAACTCCTTTCGACTCATCAAATTTCCGGTGGGATTATTGGGATTGGCAAGGAACAAAAGATCAACATCTTTTGTCAGCACGGAGAAGAAATCCTCTTGTAAGCAAAAATCATTCTCTTCCTTTGTTTCGTAATATATGATTTCTCCATCTGCGGCCCTGGCCGCATATTCGTATCCATAAAAGGACGGAACCGGAATCACTGTTTTTCTCGGTCTGATTCCATGGATAATCGCCATAAAGAGCTCAGATGCACCATTTCCAAAAAGCAAACTCTCCATTGGTATATGAAGCATTCCACTCACTGCCTTCTTCAATTTTTCTGCCGATATGTCCGGATATTTGCTGCATTTATCTACTGCTTCATATAAAGCCGCTTCTACGGCTTTCGGTATTCCAAGAGGATTTACATTTACAGAGAAATCCACTTTCACATCATTTCTATAAATGTCGCCTCCATGAATTCCTTTCATTTCCATCAGACCTTTCCTGCCTGTAGCATGCATATCAATCCCATAACAAACAGACATATGATTTCACTCATCCATGCTGTCAGATACATCAAATGATTCACCCTTTTAATATCTTCGTACTCTACTGCCCGCACACTGTCTCCAATATATGGCTTCTTTACTATTTTGCCGAAATAACTGGCATCTCCGGCAAGCTGAATTCCCAGCGCCCCTGCACATACGCTTTCCGTCTGTGCAGAATTAGGACTTGCATGATTTCTGTTATCTCTTTTGTAAATGTTATAGGCTCTTTTCCCCGAAAAGCACTGTCCTCCTAAAAAGGATGCCGCTATCATCATATATGCACTGATTCTGGCAGGAATGTAATTTACGAGATCGTCAAGTTTAGCGGCAGCTCGTCCAAAATACAAATATTTATCATTCTTATAACCAACCATGGAATCCATTGTATTCACTGCCTTATATAAAAATCCTAAGATTGGACCTCCCAGTGCTGTATATAACATAGGTGCTATTACCCCATCTGAGGTATTTTCCGCCACTGTCTCAATTGCTGCCTTTGCAACCCCTTCTTCATTTAGGACTTCCGTATCCCTTCCAACAATCATGGAAACAGCCTTTCTAGCTTCCGGTAAGGTCTGACTTTTCAGGCAATGATAGACTTTCATACTCTCAACCTTCAGACTCTTTGTTGCTAAAATCTGATATGTCATAATCGTTTCTACTACGATTCCAAGATAACGATTTATGTAATAAGCAAGGAACAGGATAAGTGTGATCGCTGTCACTGTACCAAGTAGTACAATGACTACCATGTACACTCCCTGTCGAAGCTCCTTTTTCTCATTCCGCTCTTTCTTTTTTT
Organism: Bacillota bacterium; assembly: GCA_029226935.1. Taxonomy (GTDB): domain Bacteria; phylum Bacillota; class Clostridia; order Lachnospirales; family Lachnospiraceae; genus Suilimivivens. The sequence continues at coordinate 3,571 of JAQXYZ010000041.1, forward strand.
TCAGAAGACATTTTTCTACTTTTGCAATCAAACTTCCAATGAACCGGATAGAGTGTGGCATCCAATAAGGGTCACCAAACAGTAAATCCAATAGAAAGCCTGAGAAAAATGCGATGATATGATATTCCATATTCCAAACATCTCCAGCTATATCTTTTTCAGTTCCATGATTTCCGTCTCTGCATCCAAGTGTTTCATAGTACAGATAAATCCCTTTCCATTTGGAACCTGATAATCAAAATAATCTCCTTTGCCATACTTACTTAGCAGTGCCATAATCGTACCGCCGTGCACAATCATTCCGATTGTTTTATGTCCTTCTTCCTCTATTGGTTTTAATTTCCCTATCATTCTCCGGAAGCCTTTGTCACATCGTGAAATAAACTCTTCTCTGCTTTCTCCCTCCGGAAAAGGAAGTGAACCATTACTGTCAATCCACTCCTGATACCGATTGTCTCCCTGAAGTTCCAAATAATTCTTTCCTTCGAATACGCCGAAATCCATCTCTTTCCATTCTTCGATTTCTACAGGCTTTAACTCCGGAAATAAAATTTCTGCGGTCTGAACACACCGTTTCATAGGACTGCTAAACAAAAAATCAATATTCGGAAAGAAACCCATTTTTTTATATTCGAATAATTGCATTTCACCCTCTTTGGAAAGGACTTCATCCGTTTTTCCCAAATATCGCTGTTCCATATTAGCTTTTGTTGCCCCATGTCTGATGAGTACAAGCGTTATTTGATTTTCTGCCCTATCCCGCATATCACTCGCTCCACTTCCTCTGCCTTTTTGGCAAGCTCTACAAGTATTCTTCCTGTTCGCTCTCTATATTCTCTTTCAAATGCTTCTATGGATACGATGCCATTACCAACCTCATCACTAATGAGGACACAGTTTGGACAATTCTCTACAAAAGCCAAAATTTCTTCCTCCGGGCATCCATCCTTGGCAATTCGTGACTTAATCCAATAATGAAGATGGTTGATAACCACAGTGCCTCTTTGCTCACTCTTGTTCATAGGTATTCCACCATCCCAAATTTGACACGATTCCATATCATATTTTTGAAGCACATAGTTTAATTTCCCCTGTGCATATCCGCCAATTACCAGCTTCATTTTCTACCTCCATCACATCAAAACATTGACTCCTGCCGCCACAATCATCATGCTCGCCTCACAGATAAGAACAAAATAGCCCGCCGTGTCTCCTGTAATTCCACCAAGCTCCTTGTTCGTCCGGTAATAGTAATACAAAAATGCCAGAAATGCAGCTGCCACAACGAAAATACCTGCATACAACGATTGACGGAGCATAAAACAAATACAGGCTATACCTTGCAAATATAAGGAGCACTTCACAATCGCTTTCTGTGAACTGCTTGCAAAAAGATAAAGCATTCCTTCTTTCTTAGCTGATGGAAAGGAAACAACGCTGATTCCACTGAGACAGCGTGCTAAAAAGAAACTACCACATACAATCTTTAGTAATTTGGGGTCTGCTACTTCCGAAAATGCTCCTATATAAATGATTCCATACAAAACAAGCATTATGACGGCAAATGCTCCAATATGAGAATCTTTTAATATTTCCACTTTCTTTTCTTTTGGTTTGTAAGAATGAAATGCATCCATTGTATCCATGAAACCATCTACATGGAATCCTCCGGTAATCACAAGTGGAATCGCTGCTCCTATCAGGACATGACATATTTCTCCGACATCAAATATACCGCACAAGCAACTCCATAAATAAACACATCCACCAATGACCGCTCCAATCCACGGAAAGAAGCAGAGCATATATTTCATATCCTCTTCCTTCCACTCAAATTGCGGAACCGGAATCTTAGAATAGATTGAAAATGCAATTACAAATGACTTTAAAATGTGCATCCTGTTTGTCCTTTCTATCATTCTAAACACATTTCTGCTTAACCACTAATGGAATGCCAACCACTACTTCTACAACTTCGTCTGCCATCTCTGCCAGCTTTTGATTTATCCGTCCCATTGCCCGGATATATACCATCGTCGTATTATCATACACGTTCCCATCTTCAAAAACGTTGTTGCTCACAATAACAAGGTGAGTCAATTCCCGGTTCAATGCTGCTATCCCACCTACAATTTTTTCTGTTATCACTTCTTCCGTTCCCGGTACATCTTCCATAAACATTTCATTGGCTGTCAGATTAGAGATACATTCTAACAATGCCGTCCTGTCTCCATCTTCCATTTTCCCCGCGGCTTTTTCAATATCTACATGCTGTTCGATCGTAGAAAAACCCTTACCACCTCTAAGCATCCTATGTCTTTCCACTTTCCTTTTGCCTTCTTCATCATAAATCTGCATGGTAGCGATATAGTATTTCTTCCTATCCTCTGAAATGGAAATCATATAATCTTCTGCATACGCAGATTTACCGCTGCCGCTTCCCCCAATAATTAATGTCATCATCTATGTGAAAACCTTTCATATTGCTCTATATTAATGTCTGAAAAAGTTGTCCTGCCCTGATATACACTAAGCGCTATATCAAGGAGCGAAAACATCATAACAGCTCCGGTTCCTTCCCCTAGTGCCATGTTTCCGTCAATAACAGGTTCTACATTCAATTCCTTTGCTAATCTTCCCATTGCAGGCTCCTTTCCCTTGTGGGACGGGATCAGATAATCCTTTGTTCCGGGAACAATTCTCTCTGCCAAAAGAGCTGCTACCATACTGATAACACCATCCAGAACAATCGGGACATGATACAATGCACCACCGATACACACTCCGGCAAGTCCTGCAATATCAAATCCTCCAACAGTTTCAAGTATGCGTAACGCATCTGCCTCTTTTAAGCCATACTTGTCTATGGCTTCTGTAATAATTTTTTGCTTATGTATAAGCTTCTCATCACTAAGTCCCGCTCCTCTACCGGTAACCTCCGCTACTTCACAATGCAGTAATGCTGCGGCTACCGCACTGCTGGTTGTTGTATTTCCTATTCCCATCTCTCCTGTTGCAAGAATTTTATAACCTTCTTCTTTACAATCAGACACCATTTCTATTCCGGTAAATATTGCTTTGATTGCTTCTTCTTCTGTCATAGCCGGTTCATTTCTAAAATTTCTGGTTCCGAGACGTATTTTCTTATCCAATACACCCAATATCTCACCTTTACGATTCACACCAATATCTACCGGGATTGTATCCACTCCGATAGTCCCTGCCATTTTCCCTACAGAAGATTTCTTTTCTGCCATTTTTTTCACAACGGCAAGTGTCACTTCCTGTCCCGACTGGCTGATGCCCTCCGCAACAATTCCATTATCAGCACACATGATAATGACAGCCTTCCTGGATATGTCAATTTCTTCTGTTCCTTGAATGGCTCCAATCTGTGCTGCTAATGCTTCAAATTTTCCCAAACCATCAAGAGGCTTTGCCACATAATCCAAGTTGCTTAATACCTTTTTACGAATTTCTTCATCCGGAGCTTTTACAGTCAGTTTTTCCAATTCTTCTCTTGTATCTCTATTCCAAACGGGCTTCTCTAAGCATTCCATAGATTTCCTCCATATTCAGATACTCCCTAAGTGTATCTGCCAATTTATCATATTGCTTTTCTTTGAAGCTCCGATGATCTTCAAAAGCTCCTTCTCCAATCCAAATTCCCTTCTTCTTGGCCAAGGCCTGTACTACTGCCGTAGCAATACAGCCTTTATCAAAAATTCCATGCACATAGGTTCCGTACACATTTTTGTTTCTGCCGGATATAATAATCTTTTTCTTATGAAATGCATCATTTCTAATTTCAATCTCTTTTCCACTCTCTGAAAAATCTGTTTTTCCCATATGAATTTCATATCCTGCAAATTCAAGTTCAGAAAGATTAGAGAAAATTCCATCTAATTCAGGAAGTTTACCTTCCATTTGACATCGAACCTTTTCTTCTCCCAGTTCTGTGACAACCGGAAGCAGTTCCATCCCTCGCAGAGCACCTCCCCCTTCGACTTCTGCCGGATCGGCAATCTGTTCTCCAAGCATCTGATAACCACCACATATTCCGAAAACAGGAATCTCTTCTGCGATTTTTTTTACCGCTGCCTCAAGACCGTTCTGACGCATCCACTTTAAATCACCCATTGTATTCTTACTTCCGGGCAATATGACCATATCCGGCTGATGAAGCTCTGATACAGAAGTTACATATCGTACAGATACTTCTTTCATCTGTTCAAATATATTGAAATCAGTAAAATTAGAGATCCTCGGATAACGGATGACTGCAATGTCAATACAACTTTCTTCCTTTTTGTCAAAGCGTTCTGTCAGACTGTCCTCGTCCTCCAATGCCAACTCCATGTAAGGGACCACACCGGCTACGGGAACCTTTCCCTTTTCCTCTAACATTACAATACCGGAATCAAGTATGGTCTTATCACCTCTGAATTTATTGATAATAATCCCCTTTACTCTTTTCTTTTCTTCCTCAGAAAGTAACATGAGTGTCCCTAAAAGTTGTGCAAATACTCCACCTCTGTCAATATCACCCACCAATAATACCGGTGCGTCAACCATTTCTGCCATGCCCATGTTGACAATATCATTTTCTCTCAGATTAATTTCTGCCGGGCTTCCTGCACCTTCTATCACAATAATATCTGCATACTCTTCCAGTTTTCGAAAAGCTTTCTTAATATTCGGAATCAGCTGCTTTTTATAGGCAAAATAATCTCTTGCACTCATATCCCTGAACACTTCTCCATTTACAATAACCTGCGAGCCGGTATGATTGGTCGGTTTTAACAAAACAGGATTCATACAGACCATTGGTTTTATACCGGCTGCTTCTGCCTGCATGACCTGTGCCCTGCCCATCTCCAGCCCTTCTTCCGTAATGAAAGAATTAAGTGCCATATTCTGCGATTTAAACGGAGCCACCCTGTATCCGTCCTGTTTCATTATTCTGCAAAGTCCTGCCACAAGAAAACTCTTTCCTGCACCTGACATCGTTCCCTGAATCATAATGACTTTTGCCATACTAACCAAGCCTTTCTGTTATCTCTACTACTTTTCCATTTTGTCTTGCATATTCAAGAAGTTCTTTATTAGCAGTTTCCAGACTTCCGAATTCTTCTCTACAACATATCACCTCACTACAGGAATCTATTACTTTTTTCGCCTGCTCTATAGTAAACTTTTCCACAGGTTCAAATGCTTTCGCTGCAATCAGCTCTGTCGCCAACGCTCTTGCAACAGGAAAATCCAGATCATTCTCATAGATAATTCCTGTTATAAAGGCTCTTCTTCCCCGCTGCAATTTGCGGTATATATTTCTTCCGCTGCCTCCACCCGCAATCACAAAGATATCCGCTTTTCCCTTTGCCGGCTCAAGCTCCATACTTCCGTTTTCTTCATCAAAGCTCCCTGTCTCTATTCCAAAAAGAGATTTGATATAGCCTTCCCGAAAAATCTCTTCCGGCTTTCCAAAGCGGTCCACATACGCTCCTCTTACACATAAAATTCTATCCGAAACCCGCTCCGCCAGCTCCAACTCATGAATCGACATAATGACAGTGAGTCCCTTTCTGACCCGTAATTCCTGTAGCACTGATAAAAACTCCAGCTTATATTTCACATCCAAAAATGACGTAGGTTCATCCAGAATAATGATCTCCGGCTCCTGACAGATTGCTCTGGCAAGCATAACCCGCTGCCTTTGTCCGTCACTGATCTTAGTGAAATCCTGATTCCTGATTTCTGTCACATGGACTAACTCCATTGCTTCTTCAATAATGACATAATCTTCTTTCGATAATATACCAAAATGTCCGGTATAAGGATATCTGCCTGTGGCAACCACATCTTCACAAGTCATTAACTCTGCCTTTATTTTTTCTGTAAAAACAACAGCCATTTTTTGTGAAAGTTCCAAACCGGACATATGATTCAATTCTTTTTTATCCAGATACACTACTCCATGAATGAGCTTCAGCTGCTTTGCAATGCTCTTTAATATCGTTGATTTGCCAGCTCCGTTTGGACCAATCAGGGCCAATATTTCTCCTTTACGAAGGCCAATCTCTATATCATGAATCAATGTTTTTCCCTGATAGCCTACGCTCATCTGCTCTGTTTTAAAATAATATCCCATTATACGGCCCTCTCTTTTCTATGCGTCGCCATTACCCATAAAACAACCGGGGCTCCGAAAATTGCCGTAACAGTACTGATACTAAGTTCCGTTGGTGCAAGAATCGTCCTTGCAAGTAAATCACAAAACAGACAGAATACACTTCCGCCCAGGAAACAGGCAGGTGTCATCAAAAGCGGCTTTGTTGTTCCAAGAAGCTTTTTCACCAAATGGGGCGTTGCAATTCCAACGAATGAGATTGGTCCTGCAAAAGCTACAATACAGGCAGACAGAATACTGGATAGAATCACAAGGCATATTCTTAAGAAACGTATATTTACTCCCATGTTCTGCGCATACATTTCACCAAGCTGATATGCCGAAAGGGGCTTTGATAGCAGGAAAACTGCTATAAATGTAACAATAACAACAATCGCCATAACTTTCACATTATCCCATGTCATTCCGGAAAAGCTGCCCTGTGACCAGTTATGTAGATTTACAATGTCTGCATCATCCGCAAAAGTTACGATCAGCTCCGTTATTGCTGAACAAATATATCCAATCATAACACCGCTGACTACCAGCATGGACATTCCTTTTACCCTGCGTGATAACAGCAGTACAAATCCCATAGACAACATTGCACCCACAAATGCAGCTGCAATCATATCTGCGGAGGTAATTCTGATTGCTCTTCCCATAAAGAAGACCATTACCAGTGCCACCACCATTTTTGCTCCTGATGAGATACCAAGAACAAACGGACCGGCTATGGGATTATGAAAAAAAGTCTGTAAAAGATATCCTGCGAGTGAAAGTGCCCCGCCAAGTATGATAACTGCCAGTGTTCTCGGCAGTCGTATATCCCACAAAATTCTCGATATCGTTTCATCATTCTCTTGTCTTGCCATTGTTCCTAAGATATCCGATAATGTAATACTTACACTTCCAATACAGATATTGAGAGCCAAAAAACTCACAACTCCTATACCAAGAAAAGTAAATGCAATGATATATCTGTATTTTCTGTTTTTCTGCATAGTAATCACATCACCTTTCTACTTTTTATTCCAAGCGGAAAAGATAGTGCATATTATCTTCCTTTTCACCTGACAGCATGGCATGAATATCTTCAATTAAATATCCAACTGATAAGGACTGTTGATACATATCATTTGTAGTACACCAGACATTCCCTTCCTGAACTGCTTTAAAATCCGCCAAAACCTCACATTTATCAAGAAGCGCCTCCCGACTGGCAACCCCTCCGTCAATGGAGCTGTTATAGATCAGGAAATCTGCATTCTTTGCACCATTATAAAACTCCTCCACCTGCATATTCACGGTAGAACGTTTCGTTTCGGCATCCCCCAAATTTTCAAAAATATACTTTCCACCTGCAAGTTCTATCATCTTGGGTACATAATCAGAAGATTGTCGCACCTGCACCAGTCCGTTTGATGTAACAAAAAAGAATGCTACTGTCTGATCTGTCTTTTCGTCTGCTGATACCTTGTCTAGGATTGCTACCTGTTCTTCAAAAATTTGCTCTGCTATCTCTTCTTTCCCAAGTAAAGCTCCAAAAAATTTAATCCATTCCACTCTGCCTAATGGATGAGATTCATAACTGGAATATTCAATCATAACCGGTATACCAAAATCTTCCAGTTTTTCAATAACTTCCGGCGAATGTGATATCATTCTGTTTTCTATTGCAAGCGTACAACCCTCTGAAACAAGTAATTCATAATCCGGCTTGCTATATTTACCTGCATATATTATATCTCCATTTGCCATTGCTTCTTTTGCTTCTTCAATATACCAGCTTTCTTCCTTCTGCCCTGAAAATGTAATAGTATTCAAACCATCCAATTCACGAAACATATCCATAACGGCAGATGCAACCAGATATAAATCCTTCATTGGACTCTGTAATACTACGATATCTTCTTGCATATTTTCCGGTATTTCTTTTCCTTCCGGAACAACCATGAACCTTTGTCCATCCATTGTTGTTGTCAGCATTGTATAGCCGTCCTTATAGTAGTCTACCGAAAAATTCTCAGCATATTGAAGTTCCATACTACTTTCATAAACAAGCGTACCTTCTGTTTCCTTATCCTGCAAATTGTCTGCATAATATTTACTATCATAATTGGAGGAAGGACTGCCACAGCCGTGCAGCCCCAGCAGTCCTGTCAAAAACAGACATATTGCAATGATTGTCTTTCTTCTCATCCCAAAGTACCTCTTATTCTGCCGGTTTCATCGTGTCAGAATAAAATGTGAGAGTATACTCAATTTCATGTGGTGTACTCATTGCCACAGTATCTCCAATGACATCCATCGGTTTATCAAAAAATAGAACAGGAATCTCAAATACAGAATCTCCTTCTGTATTGATTGGCAGATACTTTTTTCCATCTACAATCATATAGTCATAATTGGGACTGCTCCATTGAATCGTTGCAGTCACGTTTTCTCCTGATACTGTAACTGTTGCCGGAGATAAAACCTTTGCTTTACCGCTTCCTCCTTCAAAGGCAAGATCAATCGTATAAGTGCCATCCTCCATCTGAAAGATATTTTCAGTCTGTGTTTCTCCCTCCAATGGCTCCGGATTGGAGACTTTTACCTTATGGTCATACCATGTTCCCTTTGTACCAACGAGTGCCAGATCAAATTCTTCCTCCAGCACCGGAACCGGCACATCAAAACCATAAACCTCCTCTGTTAACCCGTCGCTGTAAGTAACCGTATCCTCTTTCGGCATAAGGAGCTCTGCTCCGTCTTTCTCTGCATCCTCTGCAAGTCCAGGATAAAGATTTATAATCTTTTTTGACATCAGTGAAATATGGATGGTCATTTCTCCGTTTTCAACTGTCAGTATACCTTTTCCGTTGCATGCTTCGCTTACATGAAACATGCTACTGTCCGTATCAAAATCTGCCGTGTATGTTCCATCCGGAATGGCAACTTTTTCTTCTTCCACTACAATTTCACTCTGCGCAGAAGTTTCCTCTTCTTCTGTGTCAACGAAGGATTCTGTCGCAGGAGTTTCTTCCTTTATTCCGTTTTCCTGTACACTGCTTTTGTCTGCACAACCACAAAGCAGAGAACAAACCAACAATAATGTACTCAGTATTGTAATCCCTTTTTTTTTCATCATAATCCTCTATTCATTTATTACGTCTTTCGTATGTGCCACATAAAGCTGCTGAATAGCATTGATAGATCCAAGACCTGTAATCTGTGTATCCACACTGTCAAACTTGCCGGATGCAGTAAACATGCTCTTCCAGGAATCCTCATCATCCCCGGCCATATCATTGTTTGCATGATCTCCCGCAACCACCATCAATGGACGAAGTATCACTTTCGTATATCCAGTCTGTGCTACAGCATCAATCACTGCCTCACACGCAGTCTCTTCCGGTTCTCCTTCTACTGTTCCAATAAATACGTTGTCATAGCCAAGTTCGCCCATCTGTGTCTGCATCTGGCTGTATGATACTTTTGCAGTATGAGAAGTCCCATGTCCCATAAATACAAATGCAACACCATCTTCTTTTGCTGCATCCAGACTATCATAGCCGGCATCCTTCACCGCTTCTGTGGTAATCGCCTCTGCAACAACTGCCTTATCTGCATTGATTACAGTTGCATCTGTTCCCACCTCTCCTAACAGTGGCTCTGCAACTTTTACAGTTTCAAACTGATCATGATATGCCTCTACTGCTTCCATCAGTTCGTCATACTCTGCTCCATGCATTAAATGCGTAGGCTGAATTATAAGATTCTTGACGCCATTCGCCACCGCACGATCCAAGGCCTGATCCATATTGTCAATGTACTCACCATCACGCGCCTGCACATGATTAATAATAATCTGAGCTGTAAATGCTCTTCTCACAGACCAGTCTGGATAAGCTTTCTGCAAGGCATCTTCAATTCCCTTAATGTCAGCTACACGGCTGTCATTAAATGAAGTACCAAAGCTCACAACCAAAATCTCATTTTCACCGATTTCATCCTGATTACGCGGGTCATCCTTAGATGCATCACCGGTATCTCTTCCAAAGTAATCCGGATCTGCATTTTCGCCCTCTACCAGTTCTTTCTGCGCATCTGTCAAAGCATCCCAGGCAGCCTTGGCATCAGCACACTGCTTGTCTGTCTCATCTATTCTTTTTTGCACATAAATTGCATCAATCAGTTCCGCTACTTTATCGGCTGCTTTTTGATCGGCATCTTCCTCTGCTTCTGTATTGACAGTTTCTTCTGTTTCAGTCTGCGTTTTCTCTTCTCCCGTTTCGCTGCCTACTTCTACAGAACTTTCTACCGTTGTTTCCTTACTGTTTCCACATCCTGTCATACAGAATGTTCCTATCAATGCTGCCATTAATAATGCTACTACTCTTTTTTTCATGTTTCCTCCTTCGACAGTTCCACCTGCCATTATATTTATCTTAAATATGTATGTCAGAAACAATATTTTGGCAACACAAATAAAAAACCCTTTTCCTAAACAGGTAAAGGGTTTGTACACAAAAGAAACATATAGGAAAATCATAGACAAACAACTTTCCCATACTCTTTTAAACGTACAACCAGTTACTCGTGGTCTGAAACTATCGTTTCTGTACAGCAATCAGGCAGGTCTCCCGGCTTAAAAATCATCGCATCCGCCATCTTCCCAGGAAAGGATTTCCTTGTTTCCCAGTGATATATCGGCCTCTACTCCCTAATTACGGTGACGAGTTCGCACAGGACTTACACCTGTTTCCCTTTTCACCAGAGCCAATTATACAAATTGCTCTGACACCTGACTACTTCATATTCAATTCGCATTATTTTATCATAACTTTATAAGGAATTCAATGTTTTTCTCCTTTTCAGAAAAGATGAAAAGTGGAAATGCGCCCCCTTACTACTCATTGAGCCGGAACGTTTCTTCGTCCAGTTCACAGGTTACATATAATTCTATTCTCCCCAAACTTCTTCTGCAATCTCTTTTACTAACTTAAGTTTAGCCCACTGTTCTTCCTCAGTAAGCTTGTTGCCAATCTCACATGAAGCAAATCCACACTGCGGACTTAAGTACAATCTGTCAAGCGGAACATACTTTTCTGCCTCATGTATTCTTGCAATAACCTTTTCCTTATCCTCTAAAACAGGGGATTTTGTAGTGATAAGTCCAAGTACGACTTTCTTATCCTTTGAAACTTTTTCAAGAGGAGCAAAGCCACCGGATCTTTCATCATCATATTCAAGGAAGAGTGCATCCACATTT
>JAQXYZ010000042.1 GCA_029226935.1 Bacillota bacterium
GCTAGCGTAAAGTTTTTGTAGGAAAAATAAATGGACAAAAGAAGAAAGCACCAACTTTGTGTTAAGATTGAGTTGACAAGACAAAATCCATACAAAGGAAGGTGCTTTCTATGATTAAGAGTATACAACAGTTTCAGGCAGAAGGGGTAAAAAATTTAGAAAAAGTTATGATGAATTATTCTGCTGACATGACAAAGATAGCCGAAATGGTGCATGGAGTGACAAAAGGTGTGGTCGACCTTGGTCTTTCCATGATTGCAGAAGAATGGGAGGCCTATGATGAAATCCTGCGCACCCGAAACAATCTACGTCCGGAATGGTATATTGTGAGACGGGATGAAACTACGCTGCTTACCAGTCTTGGCAGTGTTACATATCATAAGACCTTATTTAAAAATAAGTTTACCGGCGAGCACGAATATCTGCTGGATCGGATTATGGGAATAGAGAAACATGCCCGGATGACGGAAGATGCCGAAGCAAAGTTACTGGAAGAAGCTGTACAGACCAGTTATCATAAGGGAGGGGAAAGCGTTTCCATATCGAATGAAGAGGTAAGCAAGGAAACAGTCATGAATAAGATTCATACTCTGGATTTTCCCCGTGTGGAGCCGGAGAAGGAAAAGAAAGCCTTGAAATACCTTTATATTGATGCGGATGAAGACCATGTATCACTGCAGTATATCAACAAAAAAGGTGATATTAAGAAACCCCGGACAAACACAATTATGCCGAAACTGATTTATGTATACGAGGGAATAAACAATGAGAATGGCCGGAATGAGCTGATCAATAAAAAGCACTTTGGCGGTGTATATGAAGGGAGCAAGGCAATAGAACAGCTATGGAAAGAAGTAGCAGAATATATAGAGGCCTCTTATGATACAGAGGAATTAGTAAAAATATATATCAATGGAGATGGGGCGGCATGGATTAAGAGTGGTCAGAGAATTCTTGATAAAGCGAAGTTCGTGCTTGACCGGTTCCATATGCATAAATATATCATAGGGGCCACGTCCCATCTGCTGGATAGTGTGGAGGATGCGAGGAGCGAACTCTACGGTGCAATCTATAAAAAGAAAAAATACAAAGCAGAAGAAGTCTTTGAAAAGATACTTGCCGAAACAGAGAACGAAAACAAGAGAAAAACGGTAGAAGCTGCCAAAGCGTATATATTGGGGAACTGGGCAGGAATCATGCAATGGGTGCGGGACAAAAATGAAGAAGTGCAATGTAGTGCAGAAGGTCATATCAGCCATGTGTTTGCAGACAGGATGAGTTCACGACCGCTGGGATGGAGTCGGATTGGAGCGGATAAGATGTCGCGTCTGAGGATATACGAAAAGAATGGCGGAGATATGTTAGAATTGGTGCGTTATCAGAAGAAAGAACTACCGTTGGCGGCAGGATGTGAAGAAGTAATATGTAGCAGCAGTCAGATGTTTTTGGCAGAAAGGAAGCATCGGGAAAATCTTGGAGCATTGGCAGACATGCCGATTTACAGCATTCCTTATCCACAGATAAAGAAGATAGCGGCAATAAAGAATCACATATGGGGATTGTAAAAAGAAGAAAATTTGATATAGTAAAGACAGTGAACCTAATCTGAAACACATCTGAGGTGTAGTCTGCCTTTTGTTTTCCTACAGTAAATTTACGCTATCCTCACTACAGAAAAAAGTTGACAAATGAAGCCACAGATGGTATAAGTTGTTATAATCAATTACATAAGCAGCAAACAGAGACAAAGGTGTTCGGAAATCCCGGACACCTTTTTTGCGTGCCATGGAATTAAAATCAAAAGGAGGAGCATTATGGAAGACTTAAAACTAATAAAACAGACGGAAACGGTGAACGAACTACTTGCCAGATATGGCGTGAAATTCGGAATCTACAAGAATAATATATTTAAAGAACAGCTATTTCCTTTTGATACAATTCCAAGAATCATTGAAAATAAGGACTTTACCTATCTGGAAAAGGGATTGAAGCAGAGAGTGATGGCGCTGAACTGCTTTATCAGTGACATTTATGGGAAGAAAAAAATTATAAAGGACCATGTGGTGCCGGAAGAGTTTGTATACATATCATCCGGATTTTTAGCGCCATGTGACGGAGTGACGCCGCCCAAAGGGATTTATACCCATATTGCAGGAATTGACCTTGTGCAGGCAAAGAGTGGAGAGTGGTACATTTTGGAGGACAACCTTCGTGTTCCGTCCGGCGCTTCCTATCCGATGATCGCCAGAGAATTGTGTAGAAGAAGCAGCCCGGATACCTTTGAGTCCAACCATGTGGAGGACAATCGATATTATGCAAATCTCCTGCGGCATACCATGGATTATTCCAATACAGGCGGTCATACGGTCATTCTTACACCGGGGCGGTATAATGCTGCTTATTTTGAACATTCCTATCTGGCGGAAAAGACGGGAGCTCATCTTGTAACCGGAAGTGAGCTGATTGTGGAGGATGATTATCTGTATTTTATTGACTATTCCGGTAAAAAGGAAAGAGTGGGGGCTGTTTACCGGAGAATTTCCGATGAATACTTAGATCCCATGACATTTAAGGAGGAGTCGGTAATTGGAATTCCCCATATTTATGATGTCTACAGAAAGGGGCATGTGGCGCTCCTAAATGCACCGGGAAACGGAGTGGCAGATGATAAAGGCATTTATTATTTTGTGCCTAAAATGATCCGGTATTATTTGGACGAGGAACCGATTTTGCAGAATGCACCTACCTACCTTCCGTTTTACGAGGAGGATATGCAGTATGTGCTTGAACACTTTGACAGACTGGTGTTAAAGGATGTAGCTGAAGCCGGCGGCTATGGAGTAGTCTTTGCGGATAAGATGACGAAGCAGGAAAAGGAAGATTTTATTGCACTTCTTAAAAGAGAGCCCAGAAGGTTTATTGCTCAGGAGGTCATTGACTTTAAGGATATAGACATTTTGGAGGATGGAGAACGGACGCCGAGAAAAGCGGACTTGAGAGCCTTCGTCCTGATGGCGGACGAACCGCTGGTGTGGAGAAGCGGACTGACCCGTTTTTCTAGAAATCCGGATTCATTTATTGTTAATTCATCACAGGGAGGAGGATTTAAAGACACATGGGTATTATCTCAATAGAAAATTCAGACAGATTATTTTGGCTTGGCAGGTATTCGGAGAGGGTTTATACTTCCACCCGGCTGTTTGCCACAAGCTTTGACCGTATGATTGACGGAGATATCAGGGACTATGATGCTTTTTGCAGTCAGCTGGATATTCCCAATATTTATCTGTCAAAAGAAGATTTTTGCAGAAGATATATTACGGATGAGGAAGATCCCAATTCTATTTATTCAAATTTAATCAGAGCATATGATAATGCGATAGTGCTGCGGAATGAAATTGGAAGTGAACCCATCAGCTACATTCAGCTTGCGGTTTATGACATGAAGAAATGTGCTTCATCAAATTCGCCGGTTGTGGAATTACAGAGAGTGACAGACCATATTCTTGCGTTTTGGGGAATTGTGGATGATATGATTGAATGTGAAAACTTCAGGAACATCATCAAAACAGGAAAGAGGATAGAGCGGCTGGATCTGTTTGGACGTCTTCAGATGGATCGTGTATCTCTTGTGAGGGAGGTCAACAGGCTTTCAGGAAGGATTACCAAAACCAACCTTCGTTATGATCAGGGTAGTCTAGATGAAATAAAGCGGCTTGTGAAGGAAGAAAAAACAGACTATGATAGGATTGTAGAGTTAGTAGATCATTTACTTAAGGACTGAGACGATGAAAAACTTACAATTTCACTATCATATGGAACTTGAATTCTCCGATCAGGTGTGGCATCACACTTACACCCTAAAGTGTATGCCTAAGACTACAACCAGTCAGGAGATCACAGAATGCAACGTAGATATTATTCCCGGAAATAAGGTGCAGAAGGGAACGGATTCCTTTGGAAATGTGATGCTTTATGGAAATGTGGATGAGCCTCACAGCTTGTTTTCGGTTGATGTGAGGGGAAAGGCGCAAACAGGTATTAGTCGGCAGGAAGATGCAGGTGACAATACGGATCTTTCGGTCTACAGATATCAGACACCTCTTACCAGACCGGGGGAAAGGATTAAGGCATTGCACCGGAGAGTTATGGAAGAAAGGAAAGCAGCACTGCCATTTAGGGAAGATGCCGGTGCTCAGGAAAGACGGATACGGGAGCAGGTACGGTATTATATGGAATCGGTGCATGAAAACATGAATTATACGAAGGGGGTAACCGGCATTGACACCACAACTGAGGAGGCATTGCAATCAGGAAAAGGGGTATGTCAGGATTATGCCCACATTCTTTTGTCCCTGTGCAGGGAAGAACGTATTCCGGCAAGATATGTGGTGGGGATGCTCTTGGGAGAGGGAGAGAGCCATGCGTGGATAGAAGCATTTGACGGAAAAAACTGGA
>JAQXYZ010000043.1 GCA_029226935.1 Bacillota bacterium
CCGGACGCTCTTTTGGCTCCTTTAGACAACTTCTTTCCTCCAGAAACCAAGGTGCTTGTTCCGAACTGGAGAGTTTGTATTCCGCTGTACAGACTCCTGGCTCCTGCTTCAAGCTCACTGTTTCCTTTCGCCAGTTCTGCCGAACCGGATACCAGAGCTTCTGTTCCTTTTGATGCTTTGGAGATTCCGTTGTACAGGCTATCATATCCCTCTTTAATCGTGCTTACAGCACTCATATAATCCACGATTCCCGAATTGAATATTTCATACTGTGCAGTGAGCTGATCTATACCATCTTTCAGTGGCTCCATTTCCGATACGATCATCTGCTCCAGAATTGTCGGAAGGCACTGGATGTTCCTGTCAAATTCAGCATATTTCTGCAACAATTCTGACATTCCGGCCCGAAGTCCATTCTCTCCGTTCACCCCTGCATCTACCTGGAATACTCTCGGAAACTTTTAAGCCCCCGAATTTACTGAATTTTTTTATTGTGCATTTTTTCTTTTCCCCCTGATTTTTATTTGGAAATTTTTAAAAATACACTTGACATATCTGCCAGTTTGTGCGGCGCGCTGATTGAATGTCTCTCTGCATTCAATCAGCGCGCCCTTTGTTTAAGACATCTATTCACTTACACCTTAAACAAAGGAGGATTCGCACATGTTAAATTACTGGCAGTCCCATCAGGAATACCTGAGATCCCTGCATGAGGCTAAAATTTCTTTTGACTCTTCCCAGCGCCTCAGACTTCAGACTGAACTGGCTCAGGCCAGGGAAAAGCTCAGGCTCCTCAATCTTGATTCTGTCATGATCTACCTTGAGCCTTTTTATTCCAATATCGGAAGACCTGCCTCTAACCAGGTTCAGATCATCCGCTCCCTTATTCTTTTTTTCCTTATTTCCGCCAACTCTGGCTCTTACGGCCTTACTGCGTGGATAGTTCGGCTCCGCAATGATCCGGTCCTTGCCGCACTCATTGGGTGCCGCACAGATTCCCTTCCGCCTTTAGGCTCTTATTTTGATCTCATGGACCGCCTCTGGCTTTTCCATGATAAAGACCCCTATTCCCGCTCTAAACTTTTTCCTTCCGGCCGCAATACTTCCAAACCCGATAAGCCGGAGAAAAAAGGCCAGAAGGCAGCCGAACGCCATAAGGATATTGTCAAAAAGATTGCTTCCCGGCTCGAATCCGGACGGGATATCCTTTTCAACTTTGAGGCGGTTCTCCAAAACATCTTTTTGATTGCTGCTGTGCGACCCTCTGTCCAGAAAGGCCTGATACCTCAGCAGAATCTTATTGTTTCCGGTGACGGCACCTGTGTCCATACACATTCCAACCCTTTCGGAAAACGCTTTCAGGGATGCCCTTTTTCTGATTCATGCGTTTCTCATCCTGACTGCCTCCGCCATTACTCTGACCCAGATGCAGCCTTCGGCTGGGATTCCGACCTGAATCAATACTTTTTCGGCTATACCCTTTACCACCTGGATTACCATAATCCTGAGCTTAAGGTGGATCTTCCGCTTCTCTTCCGTTTTACCAGTGCCTCACGCCATGATTCTGTAAATGCGCTCGTCGCACTCCATGAGCTGCGTAAACATGCACCAGATATTTCCATTGGCAGTGTCTGCCTTGATTCTGCCAATGATAATTATCCAACTTATGAGCTCCTTCAGAAGTGGGGCATCTCTCCCT
This sequence comes from Bacillota bacterium, assembly GCA_029226935.1. Classification (GTDB taxonomy): domain Bacteria; phylum Bacillota; class Clostridia; order Lachnospirales; family Lachnospiraceae; genus Suilimivivens. The sequence goes on from JAQXYZ010000043.1 coordinate 1,700, forward strand.
TTATTGACCTGAATTCCCGCAGGGGCAGATCTTCTTCCATTCCGGATTCTATCCGCATTGACAAGGACGGCACTCCCATCTGTAAGGAGGGGCACCGCATGGTCTGTTGGGGTTACGACAGTTCCAAACATTCCATTAAGTGGCGCTGCCCTTACGCCCTGGGAAAGGTTCCTTCCTGCACCTGTCCCTGCTCTGATTCGCCTTATGGCAGAACCATTCATACAAAGAACGAATGGGACATCCGGCTGTATACTCCTGTACCCAGGGGCACAAAAGAATGGAAAAGCACCTATAATAACCGCACCAGCACGGAAAGGATCAATAACCGGGTCCTGAACCATTACAGGCTTCACTCCATGATGATCCACACGAAAAAGCATTATTCTTTCATGACTATGATCATCGGGATATGCATCCATCTGGACGCATGGTACAAAATGAGCCACGTTTGACGATTACGAAATAATCATTTCCATACGTAATTTCAGCCTTTCAAAAAACTATATTTTGAAAGAACGGGCTTTTGCGCCCTTTTCCATCATTCCATTCTATCCTCCGATAATTTTTACATACAAGTATACCTCCAATTGATTTAAGCTATAGCTTACCCCGTCAATTTGACAACATTGTCAAGAGTTTCCGAGACTACTCGATTCTTATGAATGTATTGTAACGAATCTTCCATCAGCGGAATTCCCTTCTGATCGAATTAAACTTCTTTACTATAGCAGGTGGGCTATAGAGGGATCCTTCCGAAAATTAAAATACACAATTGGGTTAAGTAATTTTCATGCATACAAACCAGAGTACATCAAACAGGAAATATGGGCAAAACTGATTGCATACAACATAACAGAAACTCTTATCAATCATACCGTTATAACACACGGAAATACAAAACATGAATATAAGGTAAATTTCAGCGTAGCTGCCCATATTTGCAGAGTCTTTCTCCGTCTGAACACAGAGAAAGACTCCTTAGATGTAATGTCACTGCTCCAAAAAGAACTGATCCCAATTCGGAATGATCGCCAATATCCACGACTTCAAACGGCACACTTCCGAAAACCGCGGTACTTTATATACCGCGCAGCATAAAGCAGTTTCATCAATATTTATAATACCTTTTTTACAGGCAGATGTAAACCTGCCTTATTTGTCATGCAATCATAATTTCTCCCACATGATACTGCACGAAAAAAACCTTTGAACCTTCTCTATGTTTCTTATTTTACTAGACTGCTTCCTTTTGAGAAACAAAGAATAGATTTCTTCTCGCTCTAACTAAATGACATTGATGTTCAATCAACGACATATCTTTATATAGCGCCATTGCTGCGACCTTCAAGAAGTTGCTTCTGTATCTTTGACAACAACACGACCGTCTCAACATGAACAGTCGAGCAGAACTGGTCTACGCTGCAGCTCCTCTTTATCTCATACCCTGCCTCCAGAAAAGCCGGCAGGTCCCTGGCAAGGCTTGTGGGTTTGCACGAAATATAAACAATATTCTCCACACCATAGGCAAGAATCTTCGGCAGTGCTTTGGGATGGATT
>JAQXYZ010000044.1 GCA_029226935.1 Bacillota bacterium
CCTGACATTAGTAGTTACAGTCGTTTCAACATATATTGTATTTAGGAAAAAAGAGATTAAATAGCAGGAAGGAGACAACGATGATGAGATATATGATTATAATTGTATTACTCATTATGGTTGTTTCCTTTTTGGTTTTAAAACTATGCCTTGTGAAACAGCAAATGAGAAAAATAGTAAAACAGCTGGAAGAACCGGGAGAAAACTTTATTTCGGTGGATTTTGTGGATCGGGATTTAGAAACATTGGCATTGAAAATCAACAAAAATCTTGATTTACTTCAGCAGGTAAGAGTAGAAGCCGCAAAAAGCGAACAAGCTATGAAAGCTTCTGTTTCCATGATTTCACATGATATGCGAACACCGCTCACCTCTGTGATCGGATATCTTCAGCTTGCCGAGAAAAACTGCCGGGAACAAGAAACCTTACAGGATATTAAAATTGCTCTAGATCGGGCGAAGTATACCAACAAACTTGTGGATGATTTTTTTGAGTTATCAGTGATTGATTCAAACCAATATACGCCTGTCATGGAGAAGGTAAATATTTGTGAAGTGGTCTGTGAGGAAATTCTGGCCAACTATTTAGAGTTTGAGAAAAAAGGAATTACGCCATTATTCCGGCAGGCAGATGATGTGATAGGGGTATGGGCAGACAGAAAATTATTAGTAAGGGTAGTACAGAATCTGATTTCAAATGGAATTAAGTATTCTACCGGTAACATGGAATTTTCTGTTATACAGGATGACAAAGTAGTTCTTTCCATTTCAAATTCTATTTCCCATTCGATTGATGTGGAAAAAATTTTTGACAAATTCTATAGAGCTGATGCTTCTCGAAATAGTGACGGAATGGGTTTGGGATTGTATATTTGTCGGAAATTTATTGAAGAAATAGAGGGGAATATATCCGCTTATAGCAATGATGATATGTTGTCGATAAAAGTAGAACTAAACCCATCTTATAAATTTCGCCCTTGATACTGTATTGTTACAACATAAACTATTTTGTTTGTTTCATCTATGCGGAAAATGACAATATAATTATCAATCAGTAACTGTCGATAACTCTTTCCGGCATATCTGCCTTCATTACGTTCTTGATGAGACTGTGGAAAGGTGTCTAAATTCAAGATAGCCTTTTTGATTCTGTCAATCTGTCCTTTAGCATTATCAGGAGAGAATTTCTCACTTGCAATATATTGGTAAATGCCATCTAATTCGTGTATTGCCCTGGGGTTGATTTTTACCTTGTATTTATCCAAAATGCTTCTTCTCCAATTCTGCAAAAACTACCTCTGCGTCAATTGCTTCTGCTCCGTTTGCCATTTCTTGCTCGGATTCATAAATAGCTTGGTCGATGCGGTTGATTCTGGCAAATTTATCATATAATTCACTGCTCATTACAACTAAGTCGCTATATCCGTTTTTTGTAATAAAAATAGGCTCTTGCTCCTTGTGTGCGATATTAGAAATCTCAGTTGTATTGCGTAAATCCTTAATTGGCATTATAAGTGGCATAATATTTCCCTCCTTTTGACATAATTATAGCATAATTATGTGACGAAAACAATGAAAATATACAATTTATCGGCGAGAGGTTCTAATGTAATCCTAAAAAAGCTATAGAGGTAATAAGAGAGAGTACGGTTGCAAACCTGCTCCTTTTCCGATATAATAAACCTCAAAAGTCGTTAAGTATATGATGCAGATACATCAATGAACATATATCACATGAGGAGGAACGGACAAATGGTATCAGTATTTGAAGGCGGCGCCTATCTGGTAAACGGCACGGAAATCATTCCTGACGGACCGGATGCACCTGCAGCAGTAAAAAGCAAAACAGGAAAGGACATTTCCAGAGAGGAAGGGAAAAAGGGAACTATAGCATATGGCATTTTAGAAGCCCATAATACTTCCGAAAATATGGATAAGCTGAAAATTAAGTTTGACAAGCTTACCTCACACGACATAACTTTTGTAGGAATTATCCAGACTGCCAGAGCATCAGGCTTGGAGAAATTTCCGGTTCCCTATGTGCTGACAAACTGTCATAATTCTTTATGTGCAGTCGGAGGAACAATCAACGAGGATGATCACATGTTTGGTCTTACCTGTGCCAAGAAGTATGGCGGTGTCTATGTACCTCCTCATCAGGCGGTCATCCACCAGTATGCAAGAGAAATGCTTGCAGGTGGCGGCAAAATGATTTTGGGTTCCGACTCACACACACGTTATGGAGCACTGGGAACCATGGCAATGGGAGAAGGAGGACCGGAGCTGGTAAAGCAGCTTTTAAACCAGACTTATGATATTAATATGCCCGGCGTGGTCGGTGTGTATCTGACAGGAGAACCGGTAAAAGGAGTAGGCCCTCAGGACGTTGCACTTGCTATTATTGGAGAAGTATTTGCAAGTGGTTATGTGAAAAATAAGGTAATGGAATTTGTTGGTCCCGGTGTGTCTTCTTTAAGTGCAGATTTCAGAATTGGCATTGATGTTATGACTACGGAAACCACCTGCCTGTCTTCTATCTGGAGAACCGATGATACCATTAAGGAATTTTATGAGATTCACGGAAGAAAAGAAGAGTATAAAGAATTAAATCCCGATGCGGTGGCTTATTATGATGGAATGATTACCATTGATTTGGCTACAATCAAGCCTATGATTGCTATGCCTTTCCATCCAAGCAATACCTACACCATTGAAGAACTGAATGCAAATCTTCTGGATATTCTTGATGATGTGGAAAAGAAGGCAGCAGTGTCTTTAGACGGAGCAGTGGACTTTACCTTGAAAAATAAGGTAAAGAACGGTAAGCTCCTAGTGGATCAGGGGATTATTGCAGGATGTGCAGGTGGTGGCTTTGAAAATATCTGTGCAGCAGCTGACATCATGAAAGGAGCTTACATAGGTTCAGATGGATTTACCTTAAGCGTATATCCTGCTTCCATGCCTGTTTATATGGAGTTGATTAAGAATGGATGCGCGGCAGCGCTGCTTGAAACAGGTGCGGTCATGAAGACAGCATTCTGTGGCCCCTGCTTTGGCGCCGGTGATACACCTGCAAATAATGCGTTCAGTATCCGCCATTCTACGAGGAACTTCCCTAACAGAGAAGGCTCCAAGCTGCAGAATGGTCAGATTTCTTCCGTAGCATTGATGGATGCACGTTCAATTGCAGCCACAGCAGCTAATAAGGGTGTACTTACGGCAGCTACAGAATTTGATGGTCCGATTCATAAATATCAATATCACTTTGATGCTAATATTTATGCAAACAGAGTGTTTGACTCTAAGGGTGTTGCAGATCCTGAGGTGGAAATCCAGTTTGGTCCTAACATTAAAGACTGGCCGACAATGACGGAGCTTCCTGAAAATCTGGTTCTTCGTGTGGTATCTGAGATTCACGATCCGGTAACTACAACAGATGAGTTGATTCCTTCGGGAGAAACTTCATCCTACCGTTCCAATCCACTTGGACTTGCAGAATTTACCTTATCCAGAAAGGACCCTGCATATGTAGGGCTTGCCAAGGACATTCAGCTGGCTCAGAAAGCAGTTATGGAGGGTAAGTGCCCGCTTGATGTTAAGCCGGAGTTAAAGCAGATTATGGAAGTGATTAATAAGACCTATCCCGAAGTGGGCAGAGGGAATGTGGGATTTGGTTCCACCATCTTTGCAGTGAAGCCGGGGGATGGCTCTGCAAGAGAACAGGCAGCTTCCTGTCAGAAGGTATTAGGCGGATGGGCAAACATTGCCAATGAATATGCTACCAAGAGATACCGCTCCAATTTAATCAACTGGGGCATGCTTCCTTTCCTGATTAAGGAAGGTGCGCTTCCATTTAAGAATAAGGATTATCTGTTCTTCCCCGGTATCAGAAAAGCCGTTGAGGAAAAGGCAGATGAGATTAAGGCTTACAGAGTGGGCGAGGATGGAATGACAGAATTCTCAGTAAGGCTTGGAGAACTGACAGACGAAGAGCGTCAGATCATCTTAAAAGGTTGTCTGATTAATTATAACAGGGTTTAAAGGATTACTGAATAGAGTGGATGAAAAAAGCGCAAAATGTAGATTTTGCGCTTTTTATGATAGGTTCATTTTATCCATCAAAAGAGTAATTAAAATCCCCGCTGAGAAGAAGAATATATTTGTCAGGCACGAGTTTACGGAAAGGCGGAAGCTGTCAAATGGAATGATCATAACGGTTGCTGCGATTACGATTCCTAAAATTGCGTGGAAGGCAAAAGAATAATAATTTTCAAACAGCGAGTTGACCAGCTTTGAAAGACAGACAATTGTTGCAAGAGCACCGATTCCGGAAGGAAGCACTACATCAGGGGAAAGGCGTCCCAGACCGTCCACAAAGGGCGTGTAAAGCCCAAGCGGCATCAGAAGAGTGGAAAAGCTCATTCCGGGTGCAATAATGCTTAGGGAAAAGCAGAAACCGCAGAACAGATACCAGAAAAAGTTTGGTGTAATGGTTATGGAAGATGTGTTTAAAATAATCAAAAGGGTAAACACCAGAAACATTGCAGCTACAGTAGAGAATATGGAGCCTTTGGTTCGCCCATGGAGACCGGCTTCCTCCCACAGGGAGGGAAACATTCCGGTAATCAGACCGATAAACAGGCAGACGGAAGGTGCAGGATACTTTTCAAGGAAAAAAGCCAAAAGGTTGGCGACTCCGAGAAAACCTGCCGCAGCTCCAAGAATATAGGGCAGTAGTCTGGGAACATGAGTCTTAAAATGACGAAAAGGATTGGACAGTAATTCCATTATAGGCTTATAAACCCCAAATACAACGCTGAGTACACCGCCGCTGATGCCCGGCAACACCGATCCCAATCCGATGAGTGCGCCCTGCAGCATATGAATAATGATGGTTGCGGGAGATGATTTTACAGATGTTTGCTCCTTCATTTTTCCTCCATTTTAAATAGTTTTAAATTAAGAAGACAGTTTTGATTAAACAGATTAGAACTATATTAAAGGATATGAATTTTTCTGTCATTTTATTTCCCCTAATCTTTACTAAATCTGAACATATGCCGATAAATATACTGCAAATGTTTATGGCCAGAGCATTTGCGGAAAATAATGATTTAGTCGCCACGGATGGTATGCTTAAGGGAAAAGGACAGCCCTTTTGGATATCATTTTTGTTTTTTCAAACAGGGAGGGGAGAATAAAACAAGGGACGAAAAAGGAGGAAAGATGCGAATAGATTCCGCTGCAATAGGAATGGAATCCGCCAGAACCTATACCTCTGTTTCAAGAAGAGTGAGCAGGTTCACAATCACAAATGGAAGGCAGAGTCTTGAGGATGGAACCAATTCTCTGTTAGGAAATTTATTTCAGGGCAACCTGGAAGGAGAGGAAACACAGGGCGAAGAGAAGGAAAAGCCTGAAGAATCTCTGAAGGCTTCACTGGAGGATATGACTGCCCGGCTGCAAGCCGTAAGAACGGGGAGACTTCAGAAAATTGATGTGTTCGAGGCAAAAGAACAACTGATGGAAATCAGGCAGCAGTGCCTGAACTATCTGATGGAACTGTTTTTCCCGGAAAGAAGAAGCAGTTCATGGGAGAAATATACCGCTTTGCCAGAAAATTTAAATTCCACAGCTGACAATCTGATTTCGTCTGTGGGTGTGGGAACCAAAACCTTTACTTACAGCACACAGTATTATCATGAGGAAAGTGAAAACACTGCTTTTTCTACTCAGGGTACAGTCAGATGTGCTGATGGCAGAGAGATTCATTTCAATCTTAATGTGGAGATGAGCCGGAGCTTTCAGGAGTATTATGAGGAAAATATCAGTTATACCCAGACCTCTCTGTGTGATCCGCTGGTAATTAATCTGAATGGTAACATTGCGGATTTATCAGACCAGACCTTTTTGTTCGATCTGGATGGAGATGGTCATGAGGATCAAATCAATCGTCTTTCGGCAGGAAGTGGTTTCCTTGCACTGGATAAGAATGGAGATGGGGTCATCAATGATGGATCGGAGCTGTTTGGAACCAAATCCGGAGATGGGTTCAGGGATCTTGCAGCTTATGACAGTGATCATAATGGATTTATTGATGAGGGAGACGAAATCTGGAGCAGGCTGAAAATCTGGATTATGGATGAAAACGGAGACAGTCGGCTTTGCACTCTGGCAGATCAGGGCGTGGGTGCCATCTGCCTTCAAAATGCAGCAACTGATTTTTCCGTTACCGATGCAAACAACAACATGAACGGTATGATCCGACGAACCGGTTTTTTCCTTTATGAGAATGGCGAGGCAGGAACGGTGCAGCATGTGGACATGGCGCTGCATGAGCAGAAGGAGCAGGAAAAAGCTTCAAAAGAGTACAACAAATATGAACAATGGTTATATAATATGGTATAAAATAGCATAAGGTATAAGAAATGGACTCCACTGCATAAAATAGTGCGGAGGTGTCCTATGAAAAAACTTAGAGTCTTTCAAACTGTCAAAAAAAGAAGAATCGTACCCGGATTTTCCCTGAAAAATTTGGGTGCGGTTCTTTTACTTTTACTGATTATACCGTACCTCATTACTTTCCTGTTTGGCAATCTGAGCAGTCAGGATATAAAAGAAAAAGGCAGCCTGAGTACAGACAGTGACACTTATGTTTGTAATGTTACTTCTCTTGGGAGTGAGCACATCCCTTTGGAAATTTATGTGGCAGACAGATTGGCGAGAAGTATTGATAATGATTTTGAAGTAGAAGCGTTAAAAGCGCAGGCGGTTTTGCTTCGTTCAGCACTGATGGTAATCAGGGAGAATGAACCTGATAAGGCAGAAATTAAAGTGGAGGATGCCGGCTATGGCAGCAGGGCTCTTTCGGAACGTATCCTGAAGGCGGTAGAGCAAACGGAAGGAGTCTGCCTTTTGTGGGAAGAAAAGCCGGTTGGCGGGGCATACTTTAAGGTAAGCAATGGAGCAACCAGAAATGGAGAAGAGCTTTTTCTCTCAGAATATTCCTATTTGAAAAGCGTAATTTGCAGCAGGGATTTCCTTTCAGAGGATTATATCAGTAAAGTAAGCTATAGTGAGGAGGAATTTGAAAAAATATGGAACCGGATTTCGACTCTTGATGTGTCAAAGAATGAAATCCGGGAAGAAGATAAATCCGAAACGGAACTTGAGAATTTTAAGATTTACAGAGACAGTGTAGGTTATGTCCTCTATGTTGAAAGAGAAGGAAAATATGTGTCAGGGGAACGGTTCAGGGAAGCGTATCAGCTTTCTTCTGCCAGTTTTCATATGGAAAAAGAGGATATGCAGATTGTATTTACAGTAAAGGGTGCAGGGCATGGGTTTGGGATGAGTCAGTTTACTGCAAATGAGCTGGCAAAGGAGGGAGAAGATTATATTGATATTCTGAAATATTTTTTTCAGGATGTAACAATTACAAAAAATGAATAAAGAAGGAAAAAGGGGCAAAACTAACCATAAGAACATTTTATGTGCATACATGGCATAGGAGGAGTAAAGATGAGAAGAAATAGAAAAAGAGGCCTTGCAAAGGAAAGAATTCTTATGGTGGCATCGTCTGTTTTGGTTCTGGCATCCCTTACAGTGACCGGGATTTGGCTGGGAAGAGATGGAAGCAATCAGGATCAGGGTTATGTGGTAGACTTAAGCTCCATTGAAAATAGTACAGCCAACGGTCTGGCTGAAGAAGAAGTAAAAATTGCGGAAAATACAACCAACCAGGCTGTCCCGGCAGATGATTTGGACTATGATCCTTATTTTCAAGAAACAAATTCCCAAAAAGTAGAAAATCCTGATCAGTCAAGAAGCGACAGCATGTCAGATACTGACGGACAAGAGCAAACAGAGAGTGCTCAAAAGAAAGAGGAGAAGAAGGAAGAGGATACTCCGGCATTGTCTACAGCTATGCAGCCGGCACTTACCTTTAGTGATTCAGATACGCTTATCTGGCCAATTGTGGGAAATATACTGATTAATTACAGTATGGATAAGACCGTCTATTTTCCCACTTTACAGCAGTATAAATATAATCCGGCACTTATCATTCAGGCAAACGAAGGCGACCTGATTACAGCGGCATCGGCAGGAAAAATAATTTCCGTGTTTGAAGATCCCCAGATTGGAAATGGTGTCACCATGGAGTTGGGCAGCGGATACGAAGTTACCTATGGCCAGCTCACCAATATTCTGGTGTCTGAGGGAAGCTTTGTGGCAGCGGGAGATGTGATTGCGGAGGTGGCAGCACCTACCAAATATTATAGCGTAGAAGGGACCAATGTCTACTTCAAGCTGACCAAGGACGGAACCCCTGTAAATCCCATGACTAAGTTAAAGTAAAAGGGAAAGGACTAAAAATGCTGTATATTATCGGAGGCAAAGTATTGACCATGACCGGAGAAATCTGGGATAAGGGATATCTTTGTATTGAAGATGGAAAGATAAAAGAATTGGGGCCTATGAAGAATGGAGCCCCTTTTCCTCTGCAGACCGGAAACAGTGTGCAGATTATCAATGCATTGAATTGTATTGTGATGCCGGGGCTGATAGAAGCCCATTGTCATATGGGAATCACAGAAGAAAAGAAAGGAATGGAAGGGGATGACTGTAACGAAGCAGTAAACCCAATTACCCCTTATCTGCGTGCAATTGATGCGATCAATCCCATGGATTCAGCCTTTAGCAATGCTCTGCAGGCGGGGATTACCGGTGCAATGATTGGACCGGGAAGCGCAAATGTGGTGGGAGGAAGCTTTGCTTTTATAAAGACACACGGCAGGAATATTGACAAACTGATTGTAAAGAGTCCGGCTGCAATGAAAGTGGCATTTGGGGAAAATCCCAAGGTCAATTACGGAGATCAGGGAAAATCCCCGGCAACCCGTATGGCGGTTGCGGCAATGCTGCGGGAAGAGCTTTTTAAGGCATCAATCTACCGGGGAAAAAAGGAAAAAGGGCAGATTAAGGAAGAAGATTTCAGGTATGAATGCTGGCTTCCGGTACTGGAGGGGGAAATCCCCTTAAAAGCACATGTCCACCGGGCAGATGATATCCTTACGGCAATCAGGATTGCAAAAGAATTTCATGTATCTATGACGCTGGACCATTGCAGTGAGGGGCATCTGATTACGGAGGATATCAGACAATCGGGCTTTCCGGCGATTGTAGGACCGGATCTTGCCAGCAGAAATAAGATTGAAGTTCAGAATATGGCATTTAAGACAGTAGGTATCTTAAATAAAGCCGGTGTGAAGACTGCAATTACTACGGATCATCCGGTAAGCCTGATACAGGCACTGCCGATCTGTGCAGGGCTGGCTGTAAAGGCGGGGCTTGATAAAATGGAGGCATTAAAATCCATCACCCTGTATCCGGCGCAGATCTGTGGGGTGGAAAAACGCATGGGAAGTCTTGAGGTGGGAAAAGATGCAGATATTGTAATTTTTGATGGCGATCCGTTGGAGATATCTACCAGGGTCATGTGCACCATCATAAATGGCGAAATTGTGTATGCAGATCAATCATTCCCTTTACCTGCCAGTGAAAAAAAGGTATAATCGAAAACGGGACACTGCAGTTTAGGAGGAACGGTCTTGAAATACCAGAAAGCCATCATTGCCCTTATATGTGCAGTCCTGTTGACAGGCTGCAATATGCCGGTTGTAGGAGGAGATGCAGGGCAGGGAGAGAACAATTTTATCAGCATGGAAGAAGAGCCGGATCTTTCCTATGAGGTTCCGGTAAGCACTCCGGGAATATTGGTCAACCAGCTTGGATACATGACTGCCAGCACTAAGATGGCAATTTTTAAGGGTGAGGAGATGCCGGATGAATTTTATCTCATTGATGCGGAAAGCAAGGAGAAGGTTTATACAGGCACCCTTGAAGATAAGGGATATAATCAGGAACTGGATGAATATAATAGCTATGGAGATTTTACGGCATTTCAGACCCCCGGGACTTATTACATAGAAGCACCTGTTTTGGGCAGATCCTATACATTTTCCATTGGAGATGATGTCTATGATGAGCTCTTTAGGGAAGTGTGTAAACAATATTATTATAACCGCTGTGGAATGACACTGACGGAGGAATACGCAGGTACGGGAGCACACAATGCCTGCCATACCGGAAAAGCCGTTCTTAAAGAGGATATTTCAGTAAGCATCGATGTGACCGGAGGCTGGCACCAGGATGAAAAGGGACAGAAGGATGTAGTGACGGCGGCAAAGACGCTGTCCGTTATGCTGCTTTCCTATGAGCTGTATGGGGACTCTTTTCAGGATGACACCGGAATCCCTGAAAGTGGGAATGGAGTGCCGGATTTATTGGATGAGGTCAGGTATGAAATAGAATGGCTCCTGAAAATGCAGGATCAGAAAACCGGAGCGGTATATGCGGGAGTAGCAATTTATGCGCCCAATAATATACCCGGCAAGGCGGCGGATATTTATGTGGAACCTGCATCGGCAGAAGCGGAAAGAGCATTTGCCATGGCGCTTGCCAAATTCAGCTATCTGTATCAAAACTATGATAATCAGTATGCGACAGCCTGTCTTAAGGCAGCAGACAGGGCATGGAAACATTCCCAGCTTCATGAAGAAGAGGAAGAAGGCAGTGGAGCTGACCTTAAGTTTGCATCTGCAGCAGAGCTGTACCGCGCTGCAGGATGGCAGAGCTATCACAAATATATTAAAGAGTATTTAAGTGCAGGAGAATATTCCCAAAAGCAGGATGATGTTGTCCTGATGGGATGCGTAACCTATATTTCTACCAAGCAGACGGTGGATTTGGAGCTGTGCGAACAGATTATGGAAATGCTGATGGAAAAGGCAGAATTGATTTCTGCAAATGCAAGAACAAAAATCTATCTTACCGCAGGAAATAGGGAACAGGACAACAACAATGAACTGTTGCTTCAAATGATGTATCTGACGATCGTAAACCATATTATTTCCAATCACGAGTATGAAACGTTGATTGAAAATCATCTGCACTACTTTTTGGGCAGAAATGATAAGGCGGTCAACTATCTGCAAAATACAGGTGATAACAGCTATGAGACCACAAATGGCAGTCTGGGAATCATGAAGCAGTTTGAAGCAGACAGTAAGTTAATTTTTATGTTAAGCGAGATTACAAATTCCCGAAATCGGTAGATGGCATTTTTTGCATTGTGACAGGCATGTTATACTCTTTCATAATGAAAAACGTGGTTGTAAAATTGAAAGAAAAATAGAAAATTTGCAGTGTTTTGGAATGGAGGAAAAAATGAAAATTGTAGTTTTGGCAGGAGGAATCAGTACGGAGAGAGATGTTTCGCTAAGCTCCGGTGCTATGATATACAGAGCATTAAAGAAGAACGGTCATAAGGCGGTTCTGCTGGATGTGTATTTGGGGTATAAAGGTGAGGATGCAGGGAGTATTTTTGAAAAGGATGAGGACTGGGCAGGAGAATTGGGAGCCATTTCAGATAAGAACCCTGATATTGAACAGGTAAAAGCAATGCGTCCTGACGGGGATAAGAACTTTTTTGGCCCCAATGTGATTTCCATCTGTCAGGCAGCGGATGTGGTTTTTATGGCACTTCATGGAGAAAATGGGGAGAATGGAAAAATACAGGCATGCTTCGACCTGATGGGAATTACCTATACGGGAACCGGTTTTGTCAGCTCTGCCCTGTGTATGGATAAAGGGCTCTCCAAGGATATTTTTGCATGCTACGGGATTCCCACACCTGCAGGTATACGATTGAAAAAAGGTGAAAAGCAGAATAAAGAGATTCCTTTCCCCTGTGTGGTGAAGGCATGCTGCGGCGGCTCCAGTGTGGGTGTCAGCATCGTAAACAGAGAAGAAGAATATGAAGATGCTTTAAACGAAGCATTTAGATATGATGATGAAGTCATTGTGGAACAGTACATAAAGGGGCGGGAATTTTCGGTAGGAGTCATGGATGGAAGAGCACTTCCGGTAATAGAAATCGCCCCTCTGCATGGATTTTATGATTATAAAAATAAATATCAGGCGGGTTCCACGATTGAAACCTGCCCCGCAGAGCTTTCGGAAGAAAAGACAAAAGAAATGCAGAAATATGCAGAAGAGGCATTTCATGCGCTCCGTCTTAATAATTACGCCAGAATGGATTTTATGATGAGTACAAAGGGAGAAATCTATTGTCTGGAAGCCAATACGCTGCCGGGGATGACACCTACCTCCCTCCTTCCTCAGGAGGCGGCTGCGGAAGGAGTCAGCTTTGAAGAATTATGTGAAGAGATTATACAGGCAGCCTTGAAATAAGAGAATGCGAGGATACAGTGTATGAAAAACATGACAATTAGGAATGTTGCAGAAGCCTGCAAGGGGACGCTTTGTAAAGTTGTGGAGAGTACAAGAGAGGCTTCCTGTGTAGTCATAGATTCCCGGAAGATAGAGGAAGGCGGTATTTTTATTGCCACAAGGGGCGAGAGGGTGGATGGACATGATTTTATTCCACAGGTTGCTGAAAAAGGTGCGCTTGCAGTAGTGTGCGAAAAAGCTCCGGAAAACTGCAAAATTCCTTACATTCTGGTGGAGGACAGCTTTCAGGCGCTTCGGGACATTGCGGAATTTTACAGAAAGCAGTTGTCCATTCCCGTAGTGGGAATTACGGGAAGCGTGGGAAAGACCAGCACCAAGGAAATGATTGCATCTGTGCTTTCACAGAAATTTTCCGTACTGAAAACAGAAGGAAACTATAATAACGAAATTGGGCTTCCCCTTACCGTGCTTCGGATCAGATCCGAGCATGAGGCAGCAGTACTGGAAATGGGAATCAGTAATTTTGGAGAGATGCATCGGTTAAGCCGGATCGCCAGACCTGATATCTGTGTGATGACGAATATTGGACAGTGCCATCTGGAGAATTTGGGAACCAGAGAAGGAATCCTGAAGGCGAAATCAGAAATTTTTGACTTTATGAATCCCCAGGGTCAAATTCTTGTAAATGGGGATGATGATATGTTAAGCAGTGTAAAGCCAAAGGAAAACTGCAGCCTGCTGCACTTCGGAACAGATCCGTCTAATGAAATATTTGCGTCCGGTGTCATGAACAAAGGACTCTTAGGATCAGAAGCAGTCATTCACATGGATCTGGAGGTATTTCCTATTGAAATTCCACTTCCCGGTGGACATATGGTATATAATGCGCTGGCGGCGGCAGCAGTGGGACGCTGTCTGGGATTGTCCAGAGAACAGATACAGAAAGGAATTGCCGGAGTATCGCCGGTGGGTGGAAGAAGCCATGTGATTTGTCTGCCCCAATATACTATTATCGATGACTGCTATAATGCCAATCCGGTTTCCATGAAGGCAGCGATTGATCTGCTTGGAATGGCGCTTGGAAGAAAAGTGGCTATTCTGGGGGATATGTTCGAGTTGGGAGAACATGAGAAGGAAATGCATGGGGAGATTGGGAACTATGCAGCACAAAAAGGCATTGATGTGACAATCTGTGTGGGGAAACTCTCAAGATATATGTATGAGGAGAACTGCCGAAAGCATCAGAATGGAAAGACATATTATTTTGAGACAAGGGATGAAATGCTGGAGCAGCTTTCGGAAATTTTACAACCCGGTGACAGCATTTTGATTAAGGCATCTCATGGAATGCAATTTGAGAAGGTAGTAGAATATTTCATGAAATAAAGAGCAGAGGAAACAGACCTTGCTACTGCTTGTCTGCTTCCTTTTTTATTTTGAAATAAGTTTCCATGATGATATTCTTTACATAAGTGCCAATGCGCTTCTGTTCTTCCTTGGGCAGCTCCTTGATGTAAATGGGTTTTCCGTATTCCAGAATGACATGGGCTTTTCTGACCTTGGGAAGGTGGTCTTCAAAAATATCAGCGGAGTTATAAATGGTCATTGGAACAATGGCACATCCGGTTTTGGCAGCAATCTTAAAGCTTCCCTCGTGAAATTCCATAAAGGTGTGATTGACCCTGTTGCGGGTTCCCTCCGGGAAAATACAGATGGAAATACCGGACTTAACTTTCTCAATCGCATCTAAGATGACTTTAAGTCCCTGCTTGATATCCTGTCGGTCGAGAAACAGACAGTGAAGGTTCTTCATCCAGTTTACTAAAAGGGGATACCTCAGCATTTCCTTTTTGGCAATATATCCGGTGGGTCTGGGTACACGGACATAAGTGATCAGAATATCAAAATAGCTTCTGTGGTTGCCGATATATAAGACAGCCTCATCCTGTGGAACGTTTTCTTCGCCCCTTACTTCGACGGTGGTTCCGGCGATAAACAGGCAGACACGGAACGCCCAGTTCACAATAGCAAGAGAACTCTTATTCTTAAGATCCATGTTGAATTTGCCAATAATCCACTCTGCAATTAAAAGGGGGATGCTGCATATTAAAAATAAAACTACAAAAGATGCTACTAAAATAAAACGAATCATGATAAACCTCTTTGTTAGAAAATTTGAGCATATATAGTATAGCCGATGACATCGCGTTTGGCAATAGCCAGTGAACTGTTACTAGACGAAACAATCATTCTCTGATAGAATAAAATACTAGAGTAATTTATTTATTTTACGGTAAGTATATTTGTACAGACATAGAAGAAAGGACTCCGATATGGACAAGATTGCAGTTCTAATCCCCTGCTATAATGAAGAAAAGACGATTGCAAAGGTAGTTGCAGATGCAAAGGCTGCTCTCCCGGAGGCGGTCATTTATGTATATGATAATAATTCCACTGACCGTACCGTGGAACTGGCAAGTAAGGCAGGTGCCGTAATCCGTCATGAATACATGCAGGGAAAGGGGAATGTAATCAGACGGATGTTCCGTGAGATAGAAGCACAGTGCTATATTATGGTGGATGGAGATGATACCTATCCTATGGAGTTTGCACCTGAAATGGTGGACAAGGTGCTCCACCACAATGCGGATATGGTAGTTGGCGACCGTTTATCTTCTACTTATTTTGAGGAGAATAAGCGACCCTTTCACAATATGGGGAACAGCGTGGTGCGAGCCGGTATTAATCATTTGTTCAACTGTGAAGTAAAGGATATTATGACTGGGTTCAGGGCATTCAGCTATGGGTTTGTAAAGACTTTTCCAGTATTGTCCAAGGGCTTTGAGATTGAAACAGAGATGACAATTCACGCTGTCTATAATCATATGCAGATTGACAATGTGATTGTGGAATACAGGGACAGACCCGAGGGAAGCGTATCCAAGCTGAATACCTACTCAGACGGATTCCGTGTTCTTGGAACCATTTTCCGCCTTTACAGGGATTATAAGCCATTTGGGTTCTTTAGTATTTTTGCGCTTGCGCTGGTTGTGATTGCTGCAGTTTTCTTTATTCCGGTATTGATTGAATTTGTGAAAACCGGGCTGGTACTGAAATTCCCCACGTTGATTGTGTGTGGCTTTGTGATGATGGCAGCACTACAGTCTTTTTTTGCAGGATTGATTTTGTCCAATATGGCAATGAAGAACCGCAGGGATTTTGAGTATCGTTTTTCCCTTGTCTGTGAGAAGGAGAGACGCCAGAGAAGGGAAGACAAGGAGGACGAAGGTTGAAGAAGCTGATTTCACGCTGGTATCTTTTTATTGTATTTGGTTTTCTCCTGTTTGCGGCGCTGGTTTTTATTGTCTGTGGCGAAAATAGCATCATAGCAGTTCATGATAATCTGGATTTGTTTATTCCACAGTTTCAGATGATGAAGGATACAGGAACCTTTTGGGCACATGGAGCAGATGTGCCCTTTTTGGGTGGGATTAGCAGAGATACCCTGCCTTCCGAATTTTCGCTTTATACCATCCTGTATATGCTTCTTCCTGCTTATCCGGCTTATGTTGCAGGTTATCTCCTTAAGGTGATAATTGCACTGTTTTCCTGTATTTTGCTGGCAAAGGATCTGTATGGCGAAAGCTATGAGAAATATAAACCTCTTGTATATCTTCTGGGATTGGGCTATGGAATTTTGAACATGTTTCCGGCATTTGGAATTCCTTTTGCATCCATACCGTTGGTTATTTATCTGGTGCGGAGAATTTACGCAGAGCCGTCTTTCAAATGGTATGCAGCGCTGTTTTTTTATCCCGTGCTTTCCTATTTTTCTTATTTTGGATTATTTATTTTGGCATATATGGTGGTTGCCTTCCTATGGTTATGGATCAGGGATAAAAAGTTCCCGGGAAGAATTCTTGCTGCAATCTGTGTGCTGGCAGCCGGGTGCATTGCCTGTGAATATCGACTGTTTGGCCTGATGCTGCTGGGGGACGAACCCAATATCCGTTCTACTATGGTAGCCGGAAGCTTTAATGGCAAAGAGATTGTTAGGACGATCATTGAAGTATTTTCGCAGGGAATGTTTCATGCGGAGAGCATGCATACCTATCTGATCATGCCGGTATGTCTGATTTATTTTTTGTATCTGAATTTTACTTATATCAGGAAAAAGAACATGAGAGGCATTTTCCATGACCTCTATAATCTGTTGATGCTGGTACTTGTTTTTAACAGTGTTGTATATGGAATTTACTATTGGGAAGGCTTCAGAAAACTGGTGGAAACCATCTGTCCTCCGCTGACAGGGTGGCAGTTCAACCGGACAGTATTTTTCAGTCCTTTTGTCTGGTATGCTGCATTTTTCCTTGTACTTAAGCGGCTGTATGACTGTGACAGAATGATGATGAAGGGGATTGCAAATCTGGCAGCGGTTGCGTCAATCCTTGTGATTGTTCTGTCGGGAACCCGATATAATGATTTGTATCATACCTGCTACAGTCAGGCTTATGAACAGTTCAAAGGGCAGAAAATGGATCAGCTAAGCTATGGAGAATTTTATTCCGCGGAATTATTTGAGGAAGCAAAGGAAGAGATTGGCTATGACGGACAGTGGGCGGCAGCCTATGGGTTTTATCCTGCAATTCTGGAATACAATGGAATTTCAACCTTAGATGGATACTTAGGCTTTTACTCCCAAGCCTACAAGGAGGCATTCCGAAAGATCATAGCACCCGCTCTTGACAGAGTGGAGGCGAGCAGAATTTATTATGATGAATGGGGAGCCAGGGCATATCTTTATTCGGGAACGGATTTGTCAATCGTCAATGCATATCGCACTTATCAGGTGACGGACAGAGATATTTATATTGATATAGATGCATTCAGGGAATTGGGAGGAGAATATGTCTTTTCCCGGATTGATTTGACAAATGCACAGGAAGCAGGGCTTGACTTAGTTGGGACCTATACCCATGAGAAATCTCCCTATACCTTGTATGTATATAAGACGTCTGATTAAATAAACGAAATAAAAGCCTTCGGAACAAAGAAGATAAGATTTGTTCCGAAGGCTTTTTTGACCGGCAGTTATTCAATCACTTCTCCGGCTTTATATTTGGCAACAACCCGCTGAATACGTTCATTGGGGTTGAGCAGATCACTGATGGAAGCATCATGGTTCAGGGTATCAATCAGATATGCGATGTATTTACTCATATCACAGTCGATGTACCATTCACGTTCAAGCAGCTCAGGTGTCTGATAAATAAGGTTGGTAGTAAGTACCCTGTCAATCACACCGCTTTCATAAGCCTTGTCAAAGCGGTCAAGACCGTTGGTAAACAACCCAAAGGTAGTGCAGATAAAAATTTTGCGTGCCTTGCGTTCCTTTAATGCAGCAGCAACCTCAAGAACACTCTCACCGGAGGAAATCATATCATCAATGATAACCATGTCCTTTCCTTCTACGGAGGAGCCTAAAAACTCATGTGCCACGATGGGGTTACGCCCGTTTACAATGCGGGTGTAGTCTCTTCTTTTGTAGAACATACCCATATCCAATCCCAGCACGTTTGCCATGTAGATTGCACGGCTCATACCGCCTTCGTCGGGGCTTATAATCATCATATGCTCAGAATCAATCTGAAGATCGTGTACATGTTTTAGCAGCCCTTTAATGAACTGGTAGGTAGGCTGAACAGTCTCAAAACCATGTAAGGGAATGGCATTCTGTACCCTTGGGTCATGTGCATCGAAGGTAATAATGTTATCTACCCCCATGCGTACCATTTCCTGCAAAGCAAGTGCACAGTCAAGAGATTCTCTTGCGGTTCTCTTGTGCTGTCTGCTCTCGTAAAGAAAAGGCATGATAACAGTAATACGTCTTGCTTTTCCGCCTACTGCAGCAATGATTCTCTTTAAATCCTGATAATGATCGTCAGGAGACATGTGATTTTCGTGTCCGCAAAGAGAATAGGTTAAGCTGTAGTTTGCAACATCTACCAGAAGATATAAGTCGGTTCCGCGGACGGACTCTAGGATCATACCCTTTGCTTCGCCGGAGCCGAAGCGGGGCACCTTTGCCTTTAAGATGTAAGAATCCCTTTGATAACCGGCAAATGCCAGACTATCCTTGTGTTCGCTTTCCCGGACGGTACGCCATTTTACCAGATAGTCATCAACCTTCTTGCCTAGGGATTTACAACCCTCTAAAGGGATGATGCCAAGTGAACCGACGGGAATGGTTTCCAAGTTTCTTGTTTCTTCGCGCTGAGCCATAAAAGTGCCTCACTTTCTGTTTTGAAGTCTTTTTTTAATCATCCGGATATCTGGTCCGGTAAATTTACAAATAGTGTACTGATTAGATATTCTGGAGAAGATCCGATCAGAGTATAAGTTGCGAAAATCCTCTAAAGATAAATTGGTAGAAATAATAGTAGATTTTCGATTGAGATGCCGCCCGTTTAACAGAGAAAAAAGTATCGTTATATTAATGTTTTTAGGATATTCAGTTCCCAAGTCATCAATAATCAGCAGATCACAACCGTAAAAGTCGTTTTGATCATTTGCAGATGTATCTTTATTATTTTTATAGTCATATACATTTGCAGATAAGGTCTCCAAAAGCTTTGCGGAGCTTGAATAGATGACAGAATGCCCGCTTTCTATTAATTCTTTCGCAACGCATCCGGACAAAAAGGATTTTCCCGTACCTACTGTACCATAAAAGAATAAATTATGATAGTCTGAATCAAAGGTTTTTATAAAGTTTCTGCATTCAGCTACAGTGTTTTGGAGGCGTTTGAGATCTTCACCTTCAAAATATTCATAAGAAAGCATGCTGAAATTTTCTTTTTTCAGCATTTCCTGTATGCCGGACTGTTCATAGAGGATATTGATAATTGCCTGCTTAAAACAGTGGCATTTGCTGCCGTCTATATATCCGGTATCTTTGCAGTCCGGGCAGTCATAGACAGGATCTAAATAGTTGGGAGGATAACCGGCGCCTGTAAGAAGCTCCTCTTTCATAGAAGAAAGCTTCCTGATAGAGGTACGAAGATCTTCCAAGGCAGATTCATCGCCTTCCAGAAGTTTCTTTGCCTGTGACACAGAAATTGCAGCAATGGATTCGGAAAGTTCACGGTAGCCTTCGACCTTAGTATTGATCTCCTTGGTCCGTTCTTCCAACAGATGCCTGTTCCGTGTCTGCCTCTTTTCGTATTCGCGCATAATTGCATCATATTGAGCGTTGTTTAGTGCCACGATAATTTCTCCTTGCTGTTTTCGTCCCTTGTTAGTTGCTCAAAATTTCTTTTTCTAATGCTTCAAAATCATAATCAGTGTGCATGAACTGATTAAACTGACTGTATTGCCCGGAGGGGCGTCCCTGAGGTTTGGCTCCGGCAGATTTGTTTTTGGCATAAGCCTCATCAAGTGCCTTTATATCAGACGGATGGTGAACCTGTTTTTGATGCCAGCTGGTCAGAATGCTGTCGGCGTATTCGAACCGATGCTTGTCTGTTGCCATAACCGTGCGGCTGCAGGCTTCAAGGATGATATCTGTGGTAAAGCCATATTCATTGATCCATCGGATTACAAAGTCCGCCTCCGCTTTGGTAGGAGTGCCGGACTTTCCAAGAGCTTTCATTACATCATAGACCTTCTTATCATACCGGGTGGCAAATTTTGCTGCCTGTGCGGGAGTGGTAATGCCTTCCTCTGCCCAGCTGATTGCAACCTTTTCTATGTAACGAAAATCTTTTTTTCCTTTTCCTACGCAATACTGAATCAGATAGTCGATTAAGTCCTCGGAAAACATGAGCTTGTCTGTAAAGAAAAGAATGGTTTTAATCTCTGAGGGGCTTAAAGGTCTGCCGATATACTGTTCTGCCACAAATAAAATCTGGGAGGTCTCTTCGTTCTCCTTAAATTCCTTCAGCTGGTCAAGGCTGTAAACCGGTTTGGAAAAATCAGGTTTATTGTTTTCTGTCTCATTTTTTGGAGGAAGCGGAACAACCGGGGCAAGAGAAACAACCTCTTTGGTTTCTTTTCCGGTCTTTTTGGAAAGATCCAGAAGCTGAATGCCGCAGAGATTTTTGGCGCCATCGTATTCTAAAGTAAGAAGATGGTTTTTTTCCCAGTATTTTAATGCCCTTATGACATCCTTCTCAGTATGGTTGAACTGATCTGCAATGTCAGAGACACTGGTAGATAAACCGGCGTTCATCATTCTGAGCAGATATAAATAAATTTTCAGCTGCGCGTCATTGGCGTCCTTCATATATTCATCTATGAATAAATTGGAAACAACAGTCACATCGGTCTGATTTTCCTGATAAATTTTAAAGCGACTCATGAGGTCATCCCCTACCCTTATATTATTTACACGAATTGAAAGCAAATTGAATTATAGCACAAGGTTTCCGAAAATGAAATAGGAAAAATTTCAAAAAAACCAGTATTTTCAAGGCTTTGAAGGACTTGTGGATAGTGTGGAAAATGTGGATACCAAGAAGGTAATTTCACATAAAAGTAGGGGAAATATTACAAAAATAAAGGAATGTAAAGCAAAAAAATATCCACATATTTAAATAACAGTTTTGGCATTTAAATATGTGGACAATGTGGACAATTAATGCGCCAGAAGATTTTCCCCAATGTTTACAACATCTCCGGCGCCCATAGTTATCAACAAATCTCCGGGCTGACAATTTTTTAAAATAAATTCTTCAATTTCTGCAAAGGAAGGAAAATAAAAGCAGGTTTTGCCCAATGCTTCTATTTCTTTTTGGAGAGTCACGGAACTGATTCCCAAATTATCGGTTTCACGGGCAGGATAGATATCTGCAAGAATGATATAGTCTGCCTTGGACAGCGCTCTGGCAAAATCCTTCATAAAGGCTTTTGTGCGGGTAAAGGTATGGGGCTGGAATACACACCAGAGCGATTTGTGAGGATAATTTGCCGCCGCGTTTAAGGTTGCAGTAATTTCTGTGGGATGATGTGCATAATCATCTATTATAACGGTTCCGTTTACTGTGCCCTTGTATTCGAAACGGCGGTCCGTACCGCGAAAATTGGACAAAGCAGTCTGTACGGAAGAAAAATCAAGAGACAAAAGATCGGCAAGGGCAATGGCCGCCAAAGCATTATAGACATTATGCTCGCCGGGAACCCCGAGGGTGATTTCACGTTTGGAACCATCCTTTTTTACAAGAAGAAAGCTTGCACAGCCTGTTTCGTTGTAGGAAATCTGTTCCGGCCAGTAATCATATGCGTCGGAGCTTCCATAAGTGATTACCCTGCAGGTAAGTCCCTCTAAAACAGTGCTGACTTCAGGGATCTCTCCATTGATGATCAGGGTTCCGTCAGAAGGAAGGAGACGGGCAAACTGGTGAAAGGAGTTTCGTATGTCGTGAATGTCCTTGAAAAAGTCAAGATGATCTTCTTCTATATTAAGGATAATGCTGATTTTAGGAAAAAAGCTTAAAAAGCTGTTGGTATATTCGCAGGCCTCCGTAACAAAGCATCCATCGTGTCCAATCCGGATATTTCCACCGATGGTTTTTAAGATGCCACCAATGGAAAGGGTGGGATCTGTATCTGCTGCAAGGAGAATTTCCGAAACCATGGAAGTGGTAGTAGTCTTGCCGTGGGTTCCGCTGATGGCAATGGGAAGCTCATAGTTTTTCATCATTTGTCCTAAGAGCTGTGCCCGGGTCAGCGAAGGAATCTGCATTTCCTGCATGGCAATAAATTCGGGGTTGTCGGGGTGAATGGCGCTGGTATATACCACAACATCGATATCGTTACTTAAGTTTTCGGCTTTCTGACCATAAAAAATATGTGCCCCTTTTTGGACAAGGAGCTCAGTCAAAGAGGAAGCCTTTGCATCGGAGCCGGAAACGGTAAAGCCTTTTTCGAGAAGAATTTCGGCAAGACCGCTCATACTGATGCCGCCGATTCCTATAAAATGTATGTGATTGGGATGGTTAAAATCTAACTGATACATAAAAGCCTCCGTTTGCTACAATAGTTTTGACTTAATTATATATAATTACTCAACAAAAACAAATGATATTTTTAACAAAATAAGAGGTGGAAAAAAGAGGCATATACAAAATGTAGTAAAAATAGGAAAAAAGGACTGGGGGTGGTTGTTAAATATTGTAAATAATTTACATAAATTTCAAAAAAATAATGAATAATTTTGTAAAAAATATTCACTTTTAAATGAAGCTATGGTATACTATTCATAAATTTTATGATTGGTACCTGTATAAAAATGGGTGAGAAAATTTACTTGTAAGAGGTGATGACATGATTAAAAAAGAAATGATTGCCATGTTACTAGCAGGTGGCCAGGGAAGCAGATTAGGAGTACTCACTTCTAAAGTAGCGAAGCCGGCGGTGTCTTTCGGGGGGAAATATCGTATTATCGACTTTCCGCTAAGTAACTGTATTAATTCCGGGGTGGATACGGTTGGTGTCCTGACACAGTATCAGCCCCTGCGACTGAATACGCATATCGGAATCGGTATTCCGTGGGATCTTGACAGGAATATCGGAGGTGTTACGGTTCTTCCACCGTATGAAAAAATTGCAAACAGTGAGTGGTATACCGGTACTGCCAACGCAATTTATCAGAATCTGGATTATATGGAGAGCTTTAATCCGGAATATGTGTTAATCCTTTCAGGAGATCATATATATAAGATGGATTATGAAGTGATGTTGGATTTCCACAAGGAAAAGGGTGCGGACGTCACGATAGCGGTTATGCCTGTTCCCATGGAAGAGGCTAAGCGTTTTGGTATCATGATCACAGATGAAAACAGAAAAATTACAGATTTTGAAGAAAAACCTGCCAATCCCAGAAGCAATCTGGCATCCATGGGCATCTACATCTTTAACTGGAAGACATTGAAGGAAGCCTTACTTGCAAATGCAGAGCAGCCGGGACTTGATTTTGGCAAACATGTCATCCCATATTGCCATGGCAAGGGCGACCCGCTTTATGCTTATGAGTTTAACGGTTACTGGAAGGATGTAGGAACACTGCATTCTTACTGGGAAGCAAATATGGAACTGATTGATCTTGTTCCTGAGTTCAACCTTTATGAAGAGTACTGGAAGATTTATACCAGAAGCGAAATTCTTCCTCCACAATACATAGCGGACGATTCCGTGGTAGAAAGAAGCATCGTGGGAGAGGGAACAGATATTTATGGCAAGGTATATAATTCTGTTATCGGATGCGGTGTCACCATTGGAAAGAATACCATTGTCAGAGATTCCATTATTATGAACAACACGACAATCGGCGATGGATGTGAACTTTATAAGGCAATTGTTGCCGAGAATGCTGTCATTAATAATTATGTAAAATTAGGTTTTGGGGATGAGGTGCCTAATGAAACGGATCCTCATATTTACAATCATGGTATTGTGACAGTTGGAGAAAAGAGTGTGATTCCGGATGGCATTACCATAGGGAAGAACTCCTGTGTGGCAGGGGTAACATCTTTAGAGGACTATCCGAACAATTATCTTGCAAGCGGAAAAACATTGATTAAGGCGGGTGATGAATAGTGAGAGCAATTGGAATAATTTTAGCAGGTGGAAACAGTTACAGGATGAAGGAGCTTTCACAGAAGCGTGCCGTATGTGCAATGCCTATCGCAGGAAGTTACCGCAGTATTGACTTTGCATTAAGCAATATGTCAAATTCACATATTCAGAAGGTTGCGGTGTTTACACAATACAATGCCAGAAGCCTGAATGAACATTTAAGCTCCTCTAAATGGTGGGATTTTGGACGGAAGCAGGGAGGTTTGTTCGTATTTACTCCTGCAGTGACAGCGGAGAGCAATTTCTGGTATCGTGGAACGGCGGATGCGATTGCACAGAACCTTTCATTCCTTAAGAACAGTCATGAACCCTATGTGGTAATTGCCTCCGGCGATGGCGTTTATAAATTGGATTATAATAAGGTACTGGAATATCATATTGCCAAAAAGGCTGACATTACGGTGGTATGTAAAGATATGCCGGCAAATGCAAATGTAGATCGTTTTGGTACCCTCAAGATGAATGAAGAAAGCCGTATAGAGGAATTTGAAGAAAAGCCTATCGTGGCGAAGTCCAATACCATTTCCTGTGGTATCTATGTGGTAAGAAGGCGCCAGCTGATCGAAATGATTGAAAAGTGTGCTGAGGAAGAGAGATACGATTTCGTTAAGGATATCCTGATCCGGTATAAGAATATGAAGAGAATATACGGATACAAGATACAGGATTACTGGAGAAATATTGCAACGGTGGAGGATTATTTCAGCACAAACATGGATTTCCTTAAGCCAGAGACGAGAGATTATTTCTTCAAGCAGTATCCCGATATTTACTCAAAGGTAGATGATCTTCCTCCTGCAAAGTATAATGTGGGCTCACATGTAAAAAACAGCCTTATTTCCAGCGGATGTATTATCAACGGAACGGTGGAAGACTCCGTGATATTTAAGAAATCCTACATAGGAAATAACTGCTATATTAAGAATTCAATCATTTTAAATGATGTATACATAGGAGATAATACTCATATTGAGAATTGCATTGTGGAAAGTCGTGATACGATTAGAGCCAATTCTTATCATGCCGGCACGGATGGTATTAAGATAGTAATTGAAAGAAACGACAGATACGTTATTTAGAATGACCGACTAAGGGGGTAGGAGTATGCAAATTACAGATGTGCGGGTTAGAAAGATTACCAAAGAAGGAAAGATGCGTGCTATCGTATCAATCACTATTGATGAAGAGTTTGTGATTCATGATATTAAGGTAATCGAGGGAGACAAAGGGTTGTTTATTGCAATGCCAAGTAAAAAAGCTACTGACGGCGAGTACAGAGATATTGCTCATCCGATTAATTCACAGACCAGAGAGAGGATTCAGCAGATTATTCTGGACAGATATGAAAAAGCATTATTGGAGCCGGATGAGGAAATATAGGATTGTCTGTGGAGTTTAGACTTAAAGTGGGAGGTCATCTTTGGATGACCTCTTTTCTTTTGAAAGTAAAATGTGTTATGATGGCAGGGTAGCGCCTTTGAAACGAGGATTCGGACTAAAATACATGAAGGTGCAGAAATGAGGAAAAATGTTTATAATAGCAGGACTTGGGAATCCCAAAAAAGAATATGATAATACCAGGCATAATATCGGCTTTGCCATGATTGATGCACTGGCGGACAAATACCAAATTTCCGTGATGGATATTAAGCATAAGGGGATGACAGGAAAAGGGATTATCAATGGACAGAAGGTAATTTTGGTCAAGCCGCTTACCTTCATGAATCTGAGCGGGGAATGCATCAGGGCGCTCGCGGATTACTATAAGATAGACCCGGAAACGGAACTGATTGTAGTTTCAGATGATATCAGCCTTCCCCCGGGACAAATCAGAGTGAGAAAAAAGGGCAGTGCCGGAGGACATAATGGACTTAAAAATATTATCCAGCATCTTGGAACGGAAGGGTTTCAAAGGATCAGGCTTGGAGTAGGAGAGAAGCCAAAAGGATATGACTTGGCAGATTATGTATTGGGACATTTTTCTAAGGAAGAACAGCCTATGATGAAGGAAGGAATTGATAAGGCCATTCAGGCAGCAGAGATGATGCTGGCAGGAGAAACCGATCAGGCAATGAATGAATTTAACCGTAAGGTTTCGATTAAGGAGTGAAAGGAAAAGGGTTCACATGAGAGCATTAACGGCCCCGTTGGAGGAACTGGGAGAAGTTGAAGAAATAAAAAATCGGCTGAAGAAAGGGGAATTCTGTGCATCTCTTACAGGATGCGTGGAGTCCCAAAAGCTGCATATGATCTATGGGCTTGGAGATGGGTTTAAGAATACGCTTATCGTTACCTTCAGTGACCAGAGGGTAAAGGAACTGATGGAGGATTACCGGTTCTATGACCGCAATGTAAAGGTTTATCCGGCAAAGGATCTGATTTTTTATCAGGCAGATATCCATGGAAACCAGCTGGTGACCGAGAGAATTAAGTGCCTTAAAAGAATGCTTGAGGGAAAGCCGGTTACAGTAATCACGACCTTTTCAGCTCTGATGACACCACAAATTCCTCTTTCTGTCTGGAAAGAGCACCTGTTAGTCATTGATGGGAAAAGCGAGATAGACGAAAAAAAGCTGGCAGAACGACTGGTGGAAATGGGATATGAGAAGAATTATCAGGTGGAAGCGCCGGGACAATTCAGCATTCGGGGTGGGATTGTAGATATTTTCGACTTAACAGAGGAGAATCCGTATCGAATCGAGCTTTGGGGAGATGAGGTGGATTCCATCCGCAGCTTTGATGTATTAAGCCAGCGTTCCATCGAAAAGCTTTCCGGTGTTACCATATATCCTGCAAGCGAGATGATTTTATCCGACAAGCAGCTGAAAGCAGGAATGGATAAAATTGAAAAAGAAGGAAAAAATTATGCGCAAAAGCTTCGCAAGGAGTTTCATACCGAGGAGGCACATCGAATCGACGTCCAGATAAAGGAACTAAAAGAGCAGGTCTATGAGTTTCAGAATTTAATTAATCTGGATGCATATGTGAAATATTTTTACGAGGATACCGTATCTTTTTTGGAGCTTTTTGAAAAAAACAGGACCTGTATTTTTGTGGATGAGCCGGCAAGAGTAGGGGAACATGCCGGTGCAGTGGAACTGGAATTTCGGGAAAGTATGATGCATCGTGTGGAAAAGGGCTATATTCTTCCGGGACAGATGAATCTTTTATACCGCGCAGAGGAAGTGGCGGCAAAAATAATGCAGGGAAGAGTTGTTACGCTTGCTTCCCTTGAATTGAAAAATTCCCTGTTTAAAGCAGATAAAAAAGCAGATATACCGGTAAAGAGCATTTCATCTTACAATAATAGTTTTGATGCATTGGTGCAGGACTTAAAACGCTATAAGAAAAATGGCTACCGGGTGCTGCTTTTATCCGGCTCGCGAACCAGGGCCGCAAGGCTTGCCCAGGACCTGCGGGATCAGGAACTGACCGCCTTTTATACGGAGGACCCGGATAGAGAATTGCAGGCTGGCGAAATCATGACTTTTTATGGCAGAGTATTAAAGGGATTTGAATATCCGCTGCTGAAATTTGCGGTTATTTCGGAAAGCGATATTTTCGGAGCAGACAAAAAGAAGAAGAAAAAGAAAAAGACCTACGAAGGGCGAAAAATCAGCGACTTTAATGAATTACAGATAGGAGACTATGTGGTTCATGAAAATCATGGACTTGGGATTTATCGCGGTATTGAAAAGGTAGAGGTTGAGAAAGTCGTCAAGGACTATATTAAAATAGAATATCGCGATGGCGGCAATTTGTATGTGCTGGCAACCGGACTGGATGTGATTCAGAAATATGCGTCCGCCGATGCCAAACGTCCCAAACTGAATAAGCTTGGAACAAAGGAGTGGGTTCGCACCAAAAGTAAGGTGCGGGAAGCGACGGGAGAGGTAGCAAAGGATCTGGTGGAATTATATGCAGCCCGCCAGCAGAAAAATGGTTTTCAATATGGGAAAGACACGGTGTGGCAGAAGGAATTCGAGGAGATGTTTCCCTTTGAGGAAACGGAGGATCAGCTTTCTGCAATCGCCGCTACCAAGAAGGATATGGAGAGCAACAGAATTATGGACCGCCTGATTTGTGGGGATGTGGGGTACGGAAAGACGGAAATCGCAATCCGGGCAGCATTCAAAGCGGTTCAGGAGGGCAAGCAGGTGGTTTATCTGGTGCCTACTACGATTCTGGCCCAGCAGCATTACAATACATTTGTACAGAGAATGAAGGATTTTCCCGTAAGAGTGGATTTGCTTTCCAGATTCAGGACTTCGGCGGAACAGAAAAAGACCATAGAGGATTTAAAAAAGGGATTCGTGGATATTGTAATTGGAACCCACAGGGTTCTTTCGGCTGATGTGGCATATAAGGATCTAGGTCTTCTGATTATAGACGAGGAACAGCGCTTTGGAGTGGCTCACAAAGAAAAAATAAAGAAATTAAAGGAAAATATTGACGTGCTGACACTTACGGCTACGCCAATCCCCAGAACGCTTCACATGAGCCTGATCGGCATTCGCGATATGAGCGTGCTGGAAGAAGCGCCTAATGACAGAATGCCCATTCAGACCTATGTGCTTGAGTATAATGAGGAGATGGTGCGGGAAGCCATTGTGCGGGAGCTTTCAAGGAACGGACAGGTTTATTATGTATATAACCGGGTCAACAATATTGCAGATATCGCGGCTTCTATTCAGAATCTTGTACCGGAAGCAACGGTGGCTTTTGCACATGGTCAGATGCAGGAGCGGGAGCTGGAACGGATTATGTATGATTTTATCAATGGAGAGATTGATGTGCTGGTTTCTACCACCATCATTGAAACCGGACTCGATATTTCTAACGTCAATACCATGATTATCCATGACGCTGACAACATGGGGCTTTCCCAGCTGTACCAGCTTAGGGGAAGAGTGGGAAGGAGTAATCGTACTGCCTATGCGTTTCTCATGTATAAGAAAGATAAGATGTTAAAGGAGGTCGCAGAGAAGCGTTTGGCGGCAATCAAAGAATTTACCGATTTAGGAAGCGGATTTAAGATCGCCATGAGAGATCTGGAGATTCGTGGCGCGGGAAATCTTCTGGGTGCCCGCCAGCATGGACATATGCAGGCAGTGGGGTATGACCTTTATTGCAAGATGCTGAACGAGGCAGTAAAAAATTTAAAGGGCATCAGTACCATAGAAGATTTTACGACCTCCGTGGATCTGGATGTGGATGCATTCATTCCCCCCACATATATTGTGAACGAAGTGCAGAAGCTTGATATCTATAAACGGATAGCAGGGGTGGAAAATCAGGGCGAATGTGATGATATGAAGGAAGAACTTTTAGACCGCTTTGGAGAAATCCCTGTTCCGGTGGAAAATCTTTTGCGCATAGCGATGATCCGCGTGGGTGCACATAAGCTGTATATAACAGAAATTAAGGGCAGAAATGGAGAGATTCAGTTTATTTTAAGGCAGGATGCAAGGATTCATGCCGAACGAATTCCGGAGCTTTTAAAGAAGCAGGAAAAGCTTTCTTTTAATTATAAAATGGCAAGCTTTTTGCTCCGGTATAAGAAGTGCGGCATGGTGGAGAGAGATGCACAGATGATGCTGGAACTGACAGAAAATGCATTGAAGCAGATGGCAATATTGATTGAATAAAGAACGTACGGCAAGCCGTGGAGAGATACTTTATAAATCTTTTCACGGCTTGTTTTTTGTTTCATAGAATGCACATCATCCACTTTTTTACATAAATCTTACAAACAACTTACCTGATTATGATATTTCCCCGCAAGATTAAATGTTAACATTTTATTCAGAGATGAGGAAAGCCCACTATTTATCCCTCCCAGAGGATAGCGGGCTTCCCACTCAAACAAAAATAGATAAGAGGAGATATGAAAAAATGATTAAGAGTAAGAAAATTCTTGCACTGGTATGTGCAGTGACAATGACAGCCGGATTGATGGCATGTGGTTCTAATGAAAAGGATGCTGAAACAGCAACTGAAACCACAGATGCAACAGTAGTTGAGACGGCCCCTGCTGAAGAGACACAGGAAGCAGCAGCTGAGGAAACAACAGAGGAAAGCGTAAGCGGAAGCATTTCAATGGCAGGAAGCACTTCCATGGAGAAGCTTGCCAATGCAGTGGCAGAAAGCTTCATGGCAAAATATCCTGATGTGACGGTAACAGCTGAATTCACAGGTTCTTCCGCAGGTATTGAAGCCGTAACAGCAGGCAGCGTAGACATCGGTAACTCTTCCAGAGCATTAAAGGATGAGGAAAAGTCAGCAGGCGTTGTTGAGAACATAGTAGCAATTGACGGTATTGCAGTTGTAGTTGACCCCGCAAACACAGTAAATGATTTGACAAAAGACCAGTTAGTAAGTATTTATACAGGGGAAACAAAGAACTGGAGTGAACTGGGCGGCGAGGATGCACCTATTGTAGTGGTCGGACGTGAAGCCGGTTCAGGCACAAGAGGAGCTTTTGAGGAACTGGTTGGTGTTGAAGATGCATGTGCATACGCAAGTGAGCTTGACAGTACAGGTGCGGTAATTGCAAAAGTAGCATCTACCCCCGGTGCTATCGGATATGCTTCCCTTGATGCAGTAGATGATACTGTAACAGCAGTGGCACTTGAAGGAGTAGAAGCAACAGTAGAGAACATCAAGGCAGGCGATTACTTCTTAAGCAGACCTTTCGTTATGGCTACAAAGGGAGAAATCTCCGAACAGAGTGATGCGGTAAAGGCACTGTTTGATTACCTTGCATCCGATGAAGGTAAAGAAGTGATTAAAGGTGTAGGACTGATTACAGTAGACTAATTTGGAGAGGTAAATAAATTGAACGGACAGGAAAGCTTTTCAATCATGAGAAACAGTAAAACAACGTCCGCAATTGAAAAAACGGCACAGGGTATCTTTACCCTGTGTGCGTTTATTGCAATTCTGGCGGTGGCGTCTATTACTGTTTATATGGTCATAAACGGTACACCGGCTTTGTTTCATGTGGGGATAAAGGAAATTGTATTTGGAACAGTCTGGAAACCTGCATCAGCAGAACCGTCATTTGGTATTTTGTATGTCATTCTTACATCTATCATAGGAACTGCGCTGGCAGTCCTTCTGGGGGTTCCTGTCGGTGTTCTGACGGCTGTGTTTTTATCGGAGGTCGCTCCTAAAAAGCTGGCGGCAATCGTGAAACCGGCAGTTGAGCTTCTTGCCGGAATTCCTTCAGTAATTTATGGTCTTCTGGGACTGATGATCCTTAATCCGCTGATGTATAAGCTGGAACTGGCAATTTTTAAGGACTCAGAAACTCATCAGTTTACGGGAGGAGCCAATCTTCTTTCAGCGGTTCTGGTTTTGGCAATTATGATTTTGCCTACCGTAATTAATATCAGCGAATCCGCAATCAGAGCTGTTCCGGCACAGCTTAAGTCTGCATCACTGGCGCTGGGCGCATCCCATATCCAGACGATTTTTCAGGTAATTGTTCCTGCTGCTAAATCAGGTATCATTACCGCAATCGTACTTGGAGTAGGGCGTGCAATCGGAGAGGCGATGGCGATTACACTTGTTTCGGGAAGCTCGGTCAATATGCCCCTTCCTTTTAATTCTGTCCGGTTTTTGACAACGGCAATTGTAAGTGAGATGGGATATGCGGCAGGAACTCACAGGCAGGTATTGTTTACCATAGGTTTGGTATTGTTTGTCTTTATTATGATTATCAATATATCTTTGAGTAAACTTCTGAAAAAGGGGGATAAAGAGCGATGAACAGTATTATGAATGGAAAAACAAGAATTTCCGACATAGTCATCAGAGCGCTTATTTATGTCTCTGCATTTATTTCGGTGCTGCTTTTGGTGGGAATGCTGGCATATGTGTTTGTAAAGGGAATAGGCAGTGTGAACTGGACTTTCCTTACAACAGTTACCAGTACATTAAATAAAACCGTAGGAATTGCGGGAAATATAGTCAATACACTGTATATTATTATAATCACACTATTAATTGCAACCCCTGTGGGGATTGGATCGGCAATTTATTTAAATGAATATGCGAAGCCCGGAAAGCTGGTGCGCATCATCGAGTTTACAACAGAAACTCTTTCCGGTATTCCTTCCATCATCTTTGGTCTGTTTGGAATGGTGTTCTTCGGTACATTGTTTGGACTTGGATACTCCATCCTGACAGGTTCACTCACGCTGACATTAATGATACTTCCGCTGATTACCAGAAATACGCAGGAAGCACTCAAGACTGTTCCTGACAGCTACAGGAGCGGTGCGCTTGGGATGGGTGCTACCAAATGGTATATGATCCGCACAATCCTTCTCCCCTCAGCAATGCCGGGAATTATCACAGGAATTATCCTTGCAATCGGAAGAATTGTCGGAGAGTCTGCTGCACTCCTGTTTACTGCAGGCAGCGGTTATCTGCTTCCCAAATCCGGAATGGGAATATTGAAAAAGATTTTTGAATCCGGCGGAACACTAACCATTCAGCTGTATTTAAGTATGGCAAAGGCAGAGTATTCTACCGCCTTCGGAATTGCAGCAGTGCTGCTGATCATTGTACTCTTCATTAACTGGCTGACCAAGTTCCTGACGAAGAAATTTGATGTCAGCAAGAGAGATTAGTGAAAATGCATATGATGGATAAATAATAGAAGGAGTAACAGGATGAGCGAAAATCAATACAAAATTGTCACAAAGAATTTGAATCTTTACTATGGTGAAAATCATGCACTGAAAGATATTAATATGAATATTTCTCCCGGAGCCATTACCGCTTTTATTGGTCCTTCCGGGTGCGGCAAGTCCACTTTCTTAAAGACCTTAAACAGGATGAACGATTTGGTGGACTGTGTAAAAATTGAAGGAAAGGTTTATCTGGACGGAGAAGATATTTATGATCCCAAGGTGGATACCACCCTGCTTCGCAAGAAGATGGGCATGGTGTTCCAGCAGCCCAACCCATTTCCCATGAGTATTTATGATAATATTGCATATGGCCCGAGAATTCATGGAATTAAAAGTAAGGCAAAGCTGGATGAAATTGTAGAAACCTCTTTAAGGGGAGCTGCTATTTTTGATGAAGTAAAGGATCGTTTGAAAAAATCTGCATTGGGATTATCCGGCGGACAGCAGCAGAGACTCTGCATTGCAAGGGCGCTTGCAGTAGAACCTGAAATTCTTTTGATGGATGAGCCTACCTCTGCACTTGACCCGATTTCCACATTGAAGATTGAAGAATTGATGGAGGAATTGAAAAAGAAATACACAGTGGTAGTGGTAACCCATAACATGCAGCAGGCAGCCAGAGTTTCAGACTACACGGCATTCTTTCTTGTTGGTGAAATGGTTGAATTTGATACAACAGATAATATTTTCTCGCGTCCTAAGGACAAACGGACAGAGGATTACATCACAGGACGGTTCGGCTGAGTTAAGGAGGATAAATATGTCACCGAGGATTTTATTTGATAATGAATTGAAGCTTTTAAAAGAAAATGTCACGGATATGGTAAGCCGTGTGGAAGAAAATTATGAAAATCTTTTTCAGGCTCTTAAGAACCGACAGGAGGATGAGATTGTCAGAATTAAAAATAACGACAAACTCATCAGCAGACAGCAGAGAGAGATTGAATCCCAGTGCCTTTTTCTCATCACGAAGCAGCAGCCTATTGTGGGGGATTTGAGAGTAGTGACAGCAAGTCTTAAGGTAGTGACAGATATCGAAAGAATTGGTGACCATGTCTCTGACATGGCGGAGCTGATTTTGAGACTGCAGATGAAGGACTTTTCTCTGTTCTCGGTTCACATTGACGGAATGGTGGAGGCTACCAGAGAAATGTTCTGTGAGGCAGTGGACGCGTTTGTGAACAGAAATGTGGAAAAGGCTAATAAAGTGATCAAAGAGGATGATGTCATTGATGCACTTTTTAACAAGGTAAAAACAGATTTGATTGAATCCCTGAAGAAAGAAGTAAAGGATGCAGATGAGTGTATTGATGTGCTGATGATTGCAAAATATCTGGAAAAAATAGGGGATCATGCTGTCAATATCTGTGAATGGGAAATCTTTCAGGAAACAGGAAATATCAGCGATATGCGGCTGTTATAGCGTCAAAAGGTTCAGATTTGCTGTGAAAGAATTGTAAGGATATGCAAAATTCCTATACCAAAAAGGAGCGAAATAGTGTAAAATAGGGAGCGTACCAGTTTTACAGAGCATCCGGAGGGATAGGAAATGGATATTTTTAGCATATTGACTATGATTGGCGGACTGGCGTTGTTCCTTTATGGAATGGAAGTACTTGGAGATGGACTTAAGAAAGCATCCGGCGGAAAGCTGGAGATTATTCTTGAGAAGCTGACTTCCAATAAATTGATGGCAGTTCTTCTGGGAGCTGGAGTGACGGCAGTGATACAGTCGTCTTCTGCAACAACGGTCATGGTGGTCGGGTTCGTGAACTCGGGAATTATGAAGTTGTCTCAGGCGGTAGGTGTTATTTTGGGCGCTAATGTGGGTACGACTATAACCGCATGGTTCTTAAGCCTTACCGGAGTTGAGGGCAGCAGCTTCTTCCTGCAGCTTTTGAAGCCGTCTTCTTTCTCTCCCGTTCTGGCAATTATAGGTGTCATCCTTTTGATGACCGGTAAAAAGGAAAGACATAAGGATGCAGCAACTATCATGATTGGCTTTGCGGTGCTGATGTTTGGGATGGATACCATGTCAAATGCGGTGAAACCTCTGGCAGATGTGCCCGAGTTTACCCATATTCTTCTGATGTTTTCCAATCCGGTACTTGGTATGCTGGTGGGGCTTGTGCTGACGGCAATTATCCAGTCGTCTTCGGCATCCATCGGTATTTTACAGGCACTTTGTATTTCAGGTGCAGTCAGCTATTCCACGGCAATTCCCGTTATCATGGGACAGAACGTAGGAACCTGTGTGACGGCCTTGATTTCGAGTACAGGTGCAAGCAAAAACGCCAAGCGGGCAGCACTGGTACATCTTTATTATAATATTATTAAGACAGTTGTATTTATGGCAGTATTTTATTCCATCAATGCGGTGGTTCATTTTTCCTTTATGGAAGAGGCGGCAAGTGCTCTGGGTGTTGCTGTGATCCATACGGCATTTAACGTTGCGGCGGTAATTCTTATGTTCCCGGTAAGCAGTATTCTGGAGAAACTGGCATATCTGACGATTCCGGAAAGCACTGAGGAAAATGAGCCTGTAGAGCCTGCCAGAAAAGAAATTCAGATATTGGATTCCAGATTCTTGGATACACCCAGATTTGCATTGGAGCAGTGTAAGAACGCAGCAATTGACATGGCGAATTTTGCCCGAGACGGATTATTTCTTGCCATGCAGCTGATTGACAAGTTTGACAAAAAATCGGCTGAGAAAGTAATCGAGCTGGAGCAGCTTGTAGATCACTATGAGGACGAACTGGGCTCTTACCTGGTGAAATTGAGCAGCAAACATCTTACAGAAAAGGACAGTCAGGAACTTTCGGTGCTGCTTCATTGTATCGGTGATTTTGAGAGAATTTCAGATCACGCAATCAATATTATGGAATCGGCAAGAGAGATGAGTGACAAGGAACTGTCATTTTCAAAGAAGGCACAGGAAGAACTGTCAGTCTTCACAGGTGCCATTAAAGATATTCTTAATACGTCAATTCTGGTCTTTCAGGAAGAAGATTTAAAACTGGCCGGCATGGTAGAACCCATGGAGGAGGTTGTGGATTATCTGAATT
This sequence comes from Bacillota bacterium, assembly GCA_029226935.1. Lineage (GTDB taxonomy): Bacteria > Bacillota > Clostridia > Lachnospirales > Lachnospiraceae > Suilimivivens. Next base: position 35,719 of record JAQXYZ010000044.1, read on the forward strand.
CTGAAATTAAGAAACGTCATATTAAGAGACTGCGTAAAGGAAAATGTACCATTGAAATGGGATTTATCCTTTCGGACATTACAACCAATTATGAAAGAGTTTCAGATCATTGTTCTAATGTAGCACTTTGTCTGCTACAGTTAAATGAAGAAAACTTTGATACGCATGAATATCAGGATAATCTGACCAGCAAGGACAATGTATCATTTACAGCGGAAGTGAAACGCTTGCGTGAACATTATCAGCTGCCCTAGGAAAGCGGATGGACGGCTGCGTTTAGATGAATGGGAGATGTTTGAGGATGGCAATGATATATGTCGTCGAGGATGATAAAAATATTCGGGAAATAGAGGAAATTGCTCTTAAAAATTCCGGCTATCAGGTAGAATGCTTTGAATTTGCCGGAGATTTTATGACGGCACTTGAAAAGCAGATGCCGGATCTTCTTTTGTTGGATATCATGCTGCCTGACGCAGACGGACTTCAACTGGTGGAGACTCTTCGTCAAAAGGCATCCACGAAACAGCTGCCCATCATTCTGGTAACAGCAAAGACAACTGAAATAGATAAAGTTAAGGGGTTGGACACAGGGGCAGATGATTATCTGACCAAGCCTTTTGGAATTATGGAGTTAATTTCAAGAGTTAAGGCACTTCTCAGGAGAACCTGCACAGAGCAGCCGGAAAAGGTAATTACTCTGGGCAATGTCTGTATGGATGAGGAGAGACATAAGGTAATGGTGGACGGTGAAAACTGTGAACTTACCTATAAGGAGTATGAGCTGTTAAAGCTGCTTATGACAAATGCCGGAATTGTTACTTCCAGAGAGGATATTCTTGAAAAGGTTTGGGGAACTGATTTTGAGGGGGAATCCAGAACTCTTGACATGCATATCAAGACGCTGCGACAAAAGCTTAAGGAAGCAGGCGGAATGATTAAAACTGTCAGAAATGTAGGATACATTTTTGATGTGTAGCTATAAGAACAGAAGGAATAATTTTGATGAAAAGAAAAATTAATAACAGATTAATCGGGACAGCTGCTTTGGCAATTTTGGCAACATTATTGCTCACGGCAGCTGTTTGTTATAATACCTTTAAAAAGCAGGTAATGGAGGATTTAAAAGGATATGCAGGCATTATCCGCTATGCTGTAGCAGAAGAGCAGATGGATTATTTAAGTGCAGCGAAGGAAGAACTAAAAAAGGAAAAATTAAGAGTGACTTTGGTTGCAGAAAGTGGAACTGTTATTTTTGATACCGATGCAGATGTGGAAAAGATGGAAAACCACCGCCATCGGCCCGAGATAGAAAGCGCTTTTTCAGAGGGGGAAGGCAGTATCATCCGTCAGTCGGATACGCTGGATGAGGATACTTATTATTATGCGGTAAGGCTGGATAACGGACAGGTACTGCGTGTTGCCCGGGAGGTGGACAGTATTTACAGAATCATGGAAACTGCTGTCCCGTATCTGTTGATTTTTGCAGTTGTCATCTTTGGTATTTGCTGCGTTTTTTCCTATTTCCTGGCAGAAGGGATCATGCGTCCCATCAAGCTGATTGCGCAGGATACGGATAATATTGGAAGGACCGAAACTTATGAGGAGTTAAAGCCTTATATTGAGGCAATAAGGAGCCAACATGATGATGTGGTGCAGAATGCAATGATGCGGCAGCAGTTTACGGCAAATGTTTCCCATGAATTAAAAACGCCTCTTGCGGCTATTTCCGGCTATGCGGAGCTGATTGAAAATGGAATGGCGGCTTCGGAGGAAGAGACACACAGATTTGCAAAAGAGATTCATAAGAATGCCGGGAGACTGCTGACTCTAATCAACGATGTAATCAGACTTTCGCAGCTGGATGCAGAGGATGACGAAGAAACGCTGGAGCCTGTCAATTTAAAGGAAATTGCACAAACCTGTGTCAATATGCTGCAGATGAATGCAGAGCAGCATCATGTGACCCTTGGATTCGAGGGTGAAAGCACCATTATCATGGCGACCAGACAGATGGCAGAGGAGGTGCTTTACAATCTTTGTGATAATGCCATCCGCTATAACAAAGAAGGAGGCAGTGTCTATGTGACGGTGAGAGACAGGCTGGATACGGCAGTTCTGACGGTAAAGGATACGGGAATCGGAATACCTGAAGAACATCATGAGAGAATTTTTGAACGTTTTTACAGGGTGGATAAGAGCAGGAGCAAGTCCACAGGCGGCACCGGCTTGGGGCTTGCAATTGTAAAGCATATTCTCTTAAAACTGAATGCTGTGCTACAGCTGGAAAGTGAAGAGGAAAAGGGAACTGAAATTACCGTTACCTTCCCGGCAGTGCGGGGTGCACAGTTTAAACAGAGAGATTAAAAGAGTCCGTTTTATGGGACTTCCGTAATGTTATTCTGATATTAGAAAAGAAAAGAGCTTAGAATAACAGGAGGAAGAATTATGAAAGGATACTTTGTTTTTAACGGATATATGGGATTGGTAGAGGACGGCTATATGCTGTTTGCAAGCGAGGAGGATTATTTAGATTATATGGAAAATTAGCCAATCTTCCTGTATACTGTAGGCATGAAGGCAGATGAGATCAGGCATTCATGTATGGGAGGATTTACAGATGGGGAAACGGTTGGGAAGAAGAAGCTTAAGTGAACCTGCTACGGAGCTTGCAAAGGAGCTTTTGGGAAAGCTCCTTTGCAGACGGACGGAGAGCGGAGTTTTAAAATACAGAATTATGGAAACGGAATGCTACTATGGGGAAGAGGACACAGCCTGCCATGCCAGCAAGGGCAAGACAGAGCGGACGAAGGTGTTGTATGAACAGGGTGGAACCGCCTATGTTTATCTTTGCTATGGGATGCATTCTTTGTTTAATGTGGTCAGTGGAAAAAAGGGACATCCGGAAGCAGTGCTCATCCGCGGAGTGACAGGTTATAACGGGCCGGGTAAGCTGACGAAGGCCATGCACATTGACCGGACTTTGAATGGGGAGGATATGGTCAGCTCAGGCGAGCTTTGGATTGAGGATGATGGATGCAGACCTGATTATGTTGCAGCTAAGAGAGTCGGAATAGATTATGCCACAGAGGAATACAGGAATATTTTGTGGAGATTTATTGTAAATGACGGCAGCTATAAGCCTGCGAAATAGGAGAGATATAGGGGTGTGAAGGAAACAGCAGATGCAGGAATGCAGATTCTGTTAAACAGCGCGATAACTTACAACTTTTCACAGAAATTGGTATATTTTATACTTAACTTACAGGTAATAACAAAGCAGTTGTCTGCAGGGCAGAAGGTCTGTGCATATCTTTGGCACAAATGCCCTGAAACTGTGGAAAGAATGGGGAGTACATAGATGATTGAGGAAGAAAAAAGAGTAGAACAGTTAATATCGGAATTTATGCTGGATATGGGTGTGCCTGCACATTTGAAGGGGTATCGTTATGTGCGTACGGCAGTTCTGATGGCGAAGTCAGATATGAAAGTGGTGGGAAGTGTTACAAAGCTTCTTTACCCTGAGATTGCAAAGCTGTATAATACTACTGACGGCAAGGTGGAGAGGGCAATCCGCAATGCAATTGAAATTTCCTGGGAAAGGGGAAACAAAAAGACTTTTGAGGAGATGTTCGGTTATTGCGCGGAAAGCGGACAGGGCCGTCCTACCAACAGCGAATATATTGCTGCCATTGCCGACGCAGTGAGGCTGAAAGCGGCAAAATAAACAATGAAGCGTTATCACTTTTGGAGGGCAGGGCTGAAGGAGCGCGTTTTCCCACATTTTGTACAAACGCTTCAGAATGGAGGAAATTATGGATAAGCCTGCAATTTGCGGAGGAACCCCGATACGGGAAACGAAAATATTTTATGGACATCAGTACATAGATGAGGATGATATACAGGCAGTAGTGGATGTGCTCAGAAGCGATTATCTTACCTGTGGACCCAAAATCGGCGAACTGGAGGACAAATTGTGTCAGATAACCGGAGCAAAGTATGCGGTGGTGTGCAGTAATGGAACGGCAGCGCTGCATCTTGCATGTATGGCAGCAGGTGTGATGGCAGGGGATGAGGTAATCACAACGCCTATTACCTTTGCGGCATCTGCAAACTGTGCTCTTTACTGCGGCGCAAAGCCGGTGTTTGCTGATATCAATGAAGAAACCTACAATATTGATCCTGCCAATGTTGAAGCCCTGACCAATGAAAAGACTAGAGCAGTGGTGGCAGTGGATTATACCGGACAGTCTGTAGAACTTGACAGATTGCTGGAGCATTGCCGTAAACATCACTTGGTGCTGATCGAGGATGGCGCACATGTAATCGGAACCAGATACAAGGGAAAATGTAACGGATCTATCGCAGATATGACTACTTTAAGCTTTCATCCGGTAAAGACTGTTACCGGTGGTGAGGGCGGTGCAGTACTGACCAACAGTGAGGAATATTACAAAAAGCTGATTTTATATCGTGCCCATGGAATTACCAGAGCGCCTGAGCAGATGGAGCATGAGCCGGATGGACCATGGTATTATGAGCAGGTGGCGCTTGGAATGAATTACCGAATGACCGATATGCAGGCGGCACTGCTCATCAGCCAGCTCAATAAGCTTCCTGCATTTTCAAAACGCAGAAAGGAAATTGTAAAGGCGTATAATGAGGCATTTTCAAAGCTGCCCCAGATTATTGTACAGAAGGAAATACCTGAATCAGATACCACAAGGCATTTATATATTCTCAGATTGAACAGAGAACATCTGAAAATAGACCGGAAACAGTTTTTTGACGCTTTGGCGGCAGAAAATATCTGCTGCAATGTGCATTATATACCGACTTACTATTTCCCATATTATGAAAAGCTTGGCTATCAGCGAGGACTTTGCCCAAAGGCGGAGAAGCTTTATGAAGAAATTATCAGTTTGCCCCTTTATTATGCAATGACTGATCAGGATGTGCAGGATGTCATCGGTGCAGTTACGAAGATTGCAGAGTATTATAGTATTTAAAGGTTGGGAAGAAACAAATGAAGTTGAGTGTGATAGTACCTGTTTATAATATGGCGGCAGGAGACAAGCTGACATGGTGCTTGGATTCACTGATTAACCAGACGATTTCAGATTATGAGATCATTGCGGTAGACGACTGCTCTACAGATAATTCACTGGAGATACTGCGTGATTATGAGAAGCAATATCCTGACAAATTTAAGGTGATTGCCTCTTTGGTCAATCAAAAGCAGGGGGGTGCCAAAAATTTAGGGCTTGAGCAGGCGAAGGGGGAGTGGATTGGCTTTATTGACAGCGATGACTGGATTACCCCGGATTTTTATGAGAAGCTGCTGACCCGGGCAGAGGAAACCGGGGCAGACATGGTGGGCTGTGACTATCATCTGACTCATGAGCACAGTATGGAGATCGGTCAGATTGTACACAATAATCGTCCATCTCAGGCAGGTGTTCTTACCAAAGAAAAATACCGGTCTCTGATTTTGGATAGTGGAAGTCTGGTGGTCAAGATTTATAAAAGGCATATTATCTATGATTTTCCCAATCGCTTTCCGGAGCATATTTTCTATGAGGATAATGCAATCAGTAATTCATGGATGCTGCGGGCTAAGCATTTTGAGTATTTGGAGGAGCCTCTTTACTATTATTACCAGCATGATACCTCCACTGTTCATACGATTACCCAGAAGCGCTGTGAAGACCGCATGGAGGCAGCACGGGTAATGGTGAGGGAAGCCAGAGAGTTTGGTTATCTGGAGGAATATTATCCTGAGATAGAGAGCAGCTTTACCACATTGTTTTATGTGAATACCCTGTTTTCCTATATGGCAGGAGTGAAGAAGAAAAAATATGCCTTTGTCAGGGCAATGGGAAGGGAAATGCGGGAAACTTTTCCCGGGTTTATGGATAATCCTTACTATCAGGAGAGGGTTCATGCAGAAGAGAGGAAGCTGATCGGAATGCATATGAAGTCTACCCTGTATTTTATGCTGTACTATAAGCTTTTATGGGGATACAGAAATTTCAGAAAAAAATTAAAGGGTTAAATTTATAAAGATGAGAGCAGTGATTATCGGTGCCAGCAGTGAGGCACTTCACACAATTGAAATGGCACATAAGCATGGTCTTACGGTGATTGCACTGGATGGGAATCCGGACGCACCGGGACTTAAGGCGGCAGATGCAGGATTTGTGGTCGATATTTCCGATGAAGCAGCCACGATAGAGAGGGTCAGACGGGAAAAGGCTGACTTTGTACTTACAGTACCGATCGGAAGGTATCTGACTACGATTGGCGCAGTAAACGATGCGCTTGGGCTGCCGGGGATCAGCAGGGAAATGGCATCTCTTTGTACAGATAAGCTTCTCTTTCATCAGAGACTGTGGGAAAAGGGATTGAGGAACTGTCATTGTTATCTGGTGGAGCAGGGGAAAATTACAGACAGCAGTCCTGTGATAACGTTTCCTGCGATTTTAAAGCCAAGGTTTGGGTCCGGCAGCAGGGGAATCCACTTTCTTAACAGCGAGCGGGAGATGGAAGGCGCGCTGAAAGAGACTGGCGATGAAGCCTATGTGCTGGAGGAGTGCATTACAGGGGAAGAGTATGGCGTGGATGGGGCAGTGACGAAGGACGGCTTTCAGATGATCCTGCTTCGCAAAAAGGAAAACACACCGCCGCCAGCCAGACAGGCGGTGGGTTATATTTCTGTGCAGAACACGGATCCGTTCTGGCAGAAGGTGTACACCTACATGGTGCAGATTACAACACATCTGAAGCTGAAGGATTGTCTGCTGCATGCAGATATCATTAAGGGGGATGATGGCCCATTTGTGATAGAGCTTTCTGCCAGACCTTCCGGGCACAATCTCCATAATCTTTTTACTCCACTATGTACAGGGGTAGATATGGCAGAGGAGTATATTAAGTACCGGATGGGGCTTCCTTATGGCTTTGAGCCCTCCGAGACCAGACCTATGATGATTCACTATTTTGATATGCAGGGAACGGCGCTTCATGTGCCATCCGAAGAGGAAGTCAGACGGATTGTCCGCACAAGGCTTGCAGCATGGGAATGTCATATAAAGAAGGGCGAAGAATTAAAGCCCGTGTCGGATGGTCATTCGGTGATGGGACGAGGGTATTTTATTCTGGAGGGCGAGGATGAAAAAGTTTTAAGAGAGGATGTCCTTAAAGTAAAGAAACTTTTTTTGGATACAGCCGGTGTCTGATTATAATTTCATCATGGCATCTGCAATCCGCAGTGCACCCATTCCGTCAATTAATCTGTGCATGGTATCATGTGCAGATTTTCTTTTTGAATAGGAGGAAGCGGAGGCTGTAAGCATTGATTTCAGGAAGAGAGTCACATGCTCCATAACAGTCTCATAATCAGTGCAAAGATTTCCGGCGCAGGGAATCGCACCTGTTTCTTCAAAAGCCCTGGCAGAAGTTAGCTGATTATCCGCCATAGTAAAGCTGATGGTGGGAACACCGAGGGCACAGAGCTCATAAAGAGTGGTACCGGAAGCGGAAACTGCCAGATCACATTTTGCCATCAGAGATGCCATGTCTGATACATTTTCATGGAGCTGTAAAAAGGGGTATTCACGGGAAAGTGCGTAGAGCGCTTCCCGGTCCGTGTTTAGTCTGCCCACTACAATGTGGAAGGTCACAGTTTCTATAGAAGGTACTGCAACTTTGCAGAGCTTTTTGGACAGTTCCAGACAAAAATGATAGGGATCACTTCCACCGGAGGTAATAAGCACGTCAGAAACAGTATCCCTGACTTTGATTTCTCTGCCTTGAAACTGGCTTCGAAGGGGGGCATAGGACGCCCCTAAAAGACGCTTTCCTGCCCTTTGATAAAACGCTTCTAAGGAAGAAAGCTGATCATCAGGAATTACATCATAGTTGATCAGCAGGTCTACAGGGTAATCAAAGAGCTGCAAATCATCTATATAAGCGGTCTTTACAAGCGGGTTTACGGAATGAACGGCAGACAGATATTCCTCTGTGATGTAGTAAGAATCCAGAAGAAAAATGATGCTTTTTTTGGCTTGTAAAGCCTCATCTGCAGCGTGGGCAAGCAGAGCGCAAAGCTCAGGCAGTTCCTGTTCTAAGTGCTTGTAGCAGGCGGTTTTCAGACAGGTAATGGGAAAATCGGTAAGGGCGGACAAAAGGTTCACGCTCTCCTGATCAGAGACAAGAAAATGTACTTTCATGCCCTTCTGCACACAAATTTGGGCAACAGAAACACAGCGTACCAGATGCCCGGACGCAATCCTGCTGTTTCCATCTGTGCGAATATAAATTAATCGATCAGCTCCCACTTTAATGGTGTTCCTTTCTTTAAGAAGGTTTTTGCCTTCCTGCCTAAGATTTCCTCATAGTACATAGTGTGGAGTCCGTTGCCCGGACGGATGGACCGGATATTTTCGGCTGTAAGCTCTTCCCCGGCGGCAATATCCTTTACAACAAACAGGGAGCGTGAACCCTGATGCTCCAGCTTCTGAGTGTCGGTAAGTCGATATTCGCTGCTCCCCAGAGCTTTTTCCATAATGCGGATATCCCTGACCATTTGGGCAAATTCCTCCGGCTCCATGGAAAAGGCACTGTCAGGACCGCCGTCTGAGCGGCGCAGGGTAAAGTGCTTTTCTACCATTTTTACGCCCAGGGCAATAGAACCGGCAGATACGATGGTTCCCATTGTATGATCGGAAATTCCGATCAGGCAGTCATAGGTCTTTGCAAGGGTAGGAATAACGTTCAGATTTACGGCTTCATAGGGAGTAGGATAGGAGGATACACATTTTAAAAGAATCACATCCTCATTTCCCTCTTCCCGGCAGACTGCAAGTGCACGCTCGATATCTTCTGGATAAGCAATCCCGGTGGCAAAGATAATGGGTTTATGGAGCCTTGCAATTTTACGGATCAGAGGTATGTCGTTGATTTCGTAGGATGCAATCTTGTATGCAGGGACATTCATCTGTTCCAGAAAATCTACTGAGCTGAAATCAAAGGGCGAGGAAAAGCATTCCATACCAAGCTTATTCGCCTCCTCCATCAGCTTCGGCTGCCAATCCCAGGGAGTATAAGCCTCCTGATATAATTGATAGAGAGTGGTGCCATCCCAGATGGTTCCCTCATTAATTTGAAAGCAAGGGTCATCACAGTCGATGGTAATGGTGTCTGCCGTATAGGTCTGCAGCTTGACAGCGTCTGCACCTGCTTCCTTTGCGGCATGCAGAATTTCTATGGCCCGGTGATAATCCTGATTGTGATTGGCAGAAAGCTCTGCCACAATAAAAACAGGGGAATCTGCGCTGATGACGCGCTTTCCAATTTTGATCTGTTTATTCATATATTGGTTTCCTATCTTGTTTCTTATTTGGTCTCGGTGTAATTTTTCTGCAAATATTCGTCGTTTGTCCATGCTTCCCTTGCCGTAAACAGGGAGCCATCTGTATGCTCCACATAGACAGCAGGAAGATAGTTGATAAACAATGGATTCAGACACATTGTGTAGCCTCCGGCAGTATCATAAATGATTCTGTCTCCGGGAGCAAGCGCCACATCCTCTTTGATTTCAAACAATCGGTCATATTCCATGCAGGTAGCCCCACAGATCCATTGAGAATGCTCCCTTTTTCGGTTTGAGATATGGGAAGCATATTCCAAATGATGTGGATAAACATGTCTGGTGACCAGAGGATTTAAGTTGGTACGGCTTCCGTCTGTTACCACGAATTTCCTGCCCCGGATATCCTTGATATCAATGACAGAGGTCTCAAAGGTTGTTGCCCGGGAAATCAGTGAAACGCCGGGTTCTGCAATCAGAAAGGTTCTCTGTGGATCAAAGTATACGGAAAGCTCCCGGCAGATTTCCTTAAAATAATCCCGATAATCAGGCTTATCATCTCTTCCGCCGAAGTAGCCGCCACCCATGTCCACATAGTCCAAAGACAGGTGGTATTCCTGTGCAATTTTGACCGCCATTTTTGCCAATGCCCCAAATACCTGAACGGTTCTCGACTGGGTGGAGGAGTGCAGATGCAGCCCTGCCACACATACATTGGGAAGTGCATTCATCCGCCTGATGGCAGCTTGAAGCACACCATTTTCATAACAGTAGCCGAACCGTCCGCCTTCTTCGGAGGCAAGAGTTTCTTCCGGGCAAAGAGTGGCAATATCACAGTTCACGCGAAGTCCAATGCGGAACCGCCTGTTGGGATAGAGAGCGCTTAACTCCTCCATCCAGTCCAGTTCATAATTGGAATCCATGTTAATCAGACCGCCGCCTAAAAGAATGTCTTCAAATACCTTCCGATCCTTGATGGGACCGTTATATATAATCTCTTTTTCCGAAAATCCAAGCCGGGTAACCAAATCATATTCTGTTTTGGATACGACCTCCGCACAGAAGTCCTGCTCCTTCAAATAGGTAATCAACCAAGGGAGGGAATTGGTCTTGATGGAATATCCAATCCGGTAATTTCCCCAGTTTTCCTGAAGGGCACCCTTTAAGAGGGTAATGTCATATAGTAAATCCTTTTCCCGGATACGGAAAAAGGGTGTCTGTAATTGTTTCATATTCTTCTCCAATCCACCGCATTTTGCGGATGGTTCCTTTATTTGTGAAGCATCCGGTATTTTAGTTCTGCCAGCTCCCAGTCCTCCATCGTGTCGATATCCTGTACTTCAAGTTCAGAAAGGACCAGAGGAACGAGACGCTCTACATCTGTGGTTCCTGCAGCCAGAAAAGCATCTGTACGACAGGCATAAAATTGACCACAGTCATGGTAAATTTTGGGCAAATCCTGACTGCGGGCAGTGGCATATTCCGGGAACTGCCTTTCTACAAATCCCATGCTGTTTATTACCAGTCCCCGTTGGGGAGGATAAGAAAAAGGAACTACAGGCATAACAGAATCTGCTTCCTTTAGCAGCTCCATGGCACTGCGCAGCCGCTCTTTGCTTAAAAACGGGGCGGTGGGATAGATACAGCAGAAAGCATCAAAATTCCGTCCCATCTGCTGATAAGCTTTCAAAACCTCCATAATTACATCGTCCGTGGTAGCATGATCACCGGAAGACTCCGGGGAACGGAAAAAAGGAACCTTGGCCCCGGCTGTTTTGGCAATCTGTGCAATTTCCTCGTCATCCGTGGACACCATGACCTCCTCAAATGCGCCGGAAGACAGTGCGGCCTCGATGGAATAACAGAGGATGGGTTTTCCGCAGAAGGATTTGATATTTTTGCGGGGAATACGCTTACTGCCTCCCCGGGCAGTGATGATAGCCAGATGATTTGTGCTCATTGCTCTCTCCTGAACAGTACCTTGATTTTTATGATACTTCTGATTATACACCATTATTCATTGCATTCAAACAAAAATCTATGATAAACTGTGCGTAGCAAACGCTTTTATGAACGTGAAAGGCAGAACTGCCGAAAGGAGCATGGTAAGCTTTGAAGAACGAAAACAATACCAGGAAACGGATTTATATTTGTCATACCTTTTATCATGCATATATCGCTTGTCTGAAGGAACTGAATCTTCCTGTAAGCGGGGAGGGGGCGGTCAGGGGACAGGCAACACTGCTTTTAAGTACCATGTCAAATGATTTTGGTACGCTGAAAGAGCGGGCGGAAAATTCCGGTCTTTTTGAGCAGGTGATTCCCTATGACGAAAAAGAGGAGAGTTTTTTTCCGGAGCTTTCCAAATATCACAAGGACAGGGGAAATATTCTGCTGAATATGCTTGCCCGGATGAAATATACAAAGATGATGGGAAAACTGCAGGCACCCTTTGTACCGGTCAATCTGAAGGAGTATGGGGATATTTATGTGTTCTGCGACTCTGATCCCATTGGATATTACCTGAGCACGCATAAGATTTATTACCATGCGCTGGAGGATGGACTTGACTGCATTCGCTATTATGATACGGCACGCTATGACAACCGGGGACATTTCAAACTTAAGGCTTGGATGGCAGCAAAGAATTTAATTTTTATCCAGAACGGTTATTCTAAATATTGCCTGGACATGGAGGTAAATGACATTTCGGTTTTGGAGTATCCCTGTCCGAAGTATATTGAATGTCCCAGAAAAGCCCTGACTGAAAGTCTGGGGGAGGAAGAAAAGAAAATACTGGTTTCGATTTTTATAGAGAATATGGACGAACTGGAGAGGATGCTTGCCGCAGGGAAAGGACATGAACACAAGGTGCTGGTGCTCTCAGAACCTCTGTGTGATTTGGAGACCAGAAAACGGATTTTCAGAGACATCATTGCAGAATATGGGGAGGTAGACGGAGAAAAGGCACAGATACTGATTAAGCCCCATCCGAGAGATGTGCTTGACTATCGTAAGCTGTTTCCCGAGCATATTGTTCTGGATGGGAAATTTCCAATGGAAATTCTGAATTATGTAAAAGGGCTTGACTTCGACCGGGTGGTAACTGTCTTTACGGTTCCGGAGGCAATTAAGTTTGCCAGAGAGAAGGTCTTTCTGGGGGAGGATTTTATGGATCGGTATGAGGCACCGGAAATACACCGACAGAATGAGCAGATTTGATTTGTATCTGTAAATATGGTAAAATATAATGATTTACTAATCTGCTGATTGATGGGAACCATGAAAGGAAGCAGTTGGTAATTACGAATATAGAAAGATTTGGAAAAGAGTCATGAAGAAAATACTGAAAAAGCTGATGGTACTGCTTGACAAGCGGCAGAAGAGAGTGATGGTGCTGCTGATTATTTTAATGCTGATAGGCGCTGTTCTGGAAACTGCGGGAGTTTCCATGGTTCTGCCTGTAATGAATGTGGTCATGGACGAAAACGCGGTGGAAAAGCATGGATATTTACAGGTAATCTGCCGTATTCTGCGCATCGACAATGAGGATACCAGAAGTCTGATGATCTTTACGATGGTTGGGCTGATTGGTATTTTTGTGATTAAGAATATTTTCCTGTTCTTCCAGCAGAAGGCACAGCTGAAGTTTGTCTATACCAATCAGTTTGCCACTTCCAGAAGAATGATGATCAACTTTATGGAGAGACCCTATGAATACTATCTGAATGCGGATACTTCCGTGATTCAGAGGAGTATTACTTCCGATGTGAATAATATGTACGGATTGATTTTATCCCTGTTACAGCTGTTCAGCGAGGCGATTGTGTTTGTGTGTCTGGCGGTGGTAAGCCTCTTGGCAGATGTGTGGATGACCATTACGGTAACGGTGCTTTTGGTAGCGGTTCTTCTGATTATCAAGTGCATTTTAAAGCCCATCATGAAAAAGGCGGGAGAGGATAATCAGGATTATTACAGCGGTCTTTACAAGTGGATTGATCAGTCGGTAATGGGAATTAAGGAAATTAAAATTGCCAATAAAGAAAACTATTTTATCAATGAATATGCCAAGTGTGGTGCGGGCTATGTGGATGCAGTGCAGAGGTATAATCTGTTTAACGCAACTCCCAGACTGCTGATTGAAACCGTGGCGATTGCCGGAATGATCTTTTATATGATGATTAAGATTTTAGGCGGTACGGCAGTGACGGATATCATGCCACAGGTAACGGCTCTGGCAGTGGCTGCCATGCGTTTGATTCCCTGTGCAAACAGGATTAATAACTATCTGACTTCCATATCTTACTTTGAACCCTTCTTTATGGGTGTTAGTGATAATCTTCAGGAAGAGATCAGGGATGAAAACATCAACTATGATGAAAAGGCATATCAGAAAAAAGTTGAAGTAGAAAAGTTAAAGATCAGTGACAAAATCGAACTTAAGGATATTGTTTACAAATATCCCAATACAGAGGTGTTAATTTTTGATCATGCCAATATGGAAATCCCGGTGGGACGTTCCGTGGGAATTGTGGGAACCTCCGGTGCAGGTAAGACTACGGTGGTCGACATCTTACTGGGACTTTTGACACTGCAGAGCGGGCAGATTTTGGCAGACGGCGTGGAAGTCAGGGACCATTATCAGTCCTGGCTTAAAAATATCGGTTATATTCCACAGACCATCTTTATGATTGATTCCACCATCCGTAAAAATGTTGCGTTTGGATGTGCGGATGAGGATATTGATGATGAGAAGGTGTGGCGCGCACTGAAGGAAGCTCAGCTGGATGAATTTGTCAGAGGACTTCCGGAGGGACTTGACACCAGCATCGGGGAAAGAGGAATCCGTATTTCCGGCGGACAGAGACAGCGTATTGGAATAGCAAGGGCATTGTTTGAAGATCCGGAGGTACTGGTGTTGGACGAAGCAACCTCTGCACTGGATAATGAAACGGAAGCGGCAATTATGGATTCCATTAACCGTCTCCATGGAAGGAAAACACTTATTATCATTGCCCACCGCCTTCAAACAATTGAAAAGTGTGATATGGTCTACCGTGTAGAGAATGGTAAGGTGGTAAGGGAAAGATAAAGAAGGAGAGGAAGATAGAGCAGGATGGCAGATCAAAAGCGCATGGCAAATTATGAATTATTGAGAATTCTGGCGATGGTCATGGTCGTTATTTTACATTTTCTGTCTCAGTCTGACCGTTTGGTCAGTCTGGATCATCCTCTTGAAGGTGTAAGGATTTTGGGGACGCTGATGGAGTTTTTCTGCCTTGCGGCGGTAAATGTGTATGTGTTCCTCAGCGGTTATTTTGGAGTAAAAAGCTCCTTTAAGCCCGGCAAGGCGGTATCATTGCTCTGCCAGATATGGTTTTATGCACTATTGATTCCCATAGCGCTTGCTGCATCAGGGATGCCAATCGTGGCGATAAAGGAAGGAAAACTGAACCTATATGGGCTGGTACAGTATCTTTTCCCGATAGAAACAGAGCATTACTGGTTTGCCACCTCCTATCTGATGCTGTATCTTTTAAGTCCTGTACTAAATACTGCAGTTAGAAATATGTCAAAAAAGCAGATGCAGATTACTTTGGGCGGCTTGCTGCTTCTGTTTTGCGTAATCAAAAGTATCAGCCCCATCTCTTTTGTGACAGACAGGTACGGATATGATCTTTCATGGTTCATTTGCGTCTATCTGGTGGCTGCTTATTTTGGAAAATACGGTTCCTGTTTTTTTGAGAAAAATGGATGGATGACTTATATTCTGAGCTGTCTGGCGGGATTTGGCATTCACATGGTAATGTGGTTTGTGTGCCGGCGGTGGGACGGCTTTGCTTATTATTTTACGGTGCCCTTTCATTATAACTTTCTTTTCTGCCTGACAGCTGCAATAGGGTTGTTTTATGGCTTCTCGAAAATACAGATAAAAGAGGGAGTTTGGGCACGGCTGATAAGGAAAATGGGCGGGCTTAGCTTTGGAATTTATCTGCTTCATGAACATATCGATTTAAGAAATCTGTGGTATGGATGGATCAGCGGCGCAGTAAATCCCGGTAAGGCACAGGGGCTTGGAGCTTTTGTATGGGAATTGGTCTGTAGTGTAGTGATGATTTTTGCGGCAGGTATTTTGATAGATTGGATGAGAAGCAAGCTGTTTTCTGTTGTCTCCTGCAGGCTGGGGCGTAGGAAGCCGGGACGCAAGCTTAAGGAACTGGCCGAGGCTTTTGAAACAGTAGATTTAAAGTAGATCATTTTATGATGCAGAAAATTTAGATATGATAGATATGATATGTGTGGAAAGGAGCAGCGCAGGATGCACATCAGTCAGTCAAGAACAGAAACCATTCAAAAAATTTTATTTCCTTTGATACTGCTATTATTTCCTCTGCTGAAAGTAAATCAGGGGATCGACCTGACAGATACGGGCTACAGCCTCGGCAATTACAGGTTTTTCGGACAGGTCGGAGGGGTATGGACGCTGCTTACATTTCTTTCTAACGTGGCAGGTTTTTTACTGACTAAGCTTCCCATGGGAGAAACCATGCTGGGAATGAAAGTCTATACTTCTTTGCTGATCAGTGCAATGGCTCTGTTGGGATACCGGTTTTTTAAGACCAAGATGCCTCCATGGGTTGCTTTTGTGGGAGAGATTGCAGCAATTGGATTTTGCTGGTGCCCTTCCGTGATTTTGTATAATTATCTGACCTACTTTCTGTTCCTGATTGGAGCGATTCTGTTGTTCCGAGGGCTGGCAGGGGCAAGACCTGTCTGTCTGGTGGCGGCAGGGGCAGTGTTGGGAGCAAATGCCATGGTTCGTTTTCCGGGCAACATCCTGGAAGCCGGGCTGATTGTGGCAGTTTGGTATTATGGAGCTTTAAAGAAAAAGAAACTGGGGCAGATTGCAAAAGAGACAGGACTTTGTGTCGCAGGGTATCTGAGTTCCTTTTTGATTATGCTTGGAATCCTTTGTGCTGTTTATGGAATGGACAGCTTTGGAAGCATGATATCAGGGATCCTTGGCATGCAGGGAGGCGCTTCTGATTATACTTTGGGGGAGATGGTGCTTTCTATTCTGGACGCTTATCTCCACGGCTTCCAATGGATGCTGTACATGATCATCTGTATTCTGCCGGGGATTCCCTTCATGGCAATACGGGAAGAGCGCTTTATGCGGATCAGGAAGATACTTTATTGCCTCTGTATTCCGGTGCTTTTCTGGGTGCTTGGAAAATGGGGAATGTATAATTTTAAATATTATCAAAAGGAATCCGCACTGCAATGGGGAGCGGTTTTTCTTCTTGTGGTAATTGGAGTAACGGTCTGGATGCTGTTTACCGGAATGCTGGATGATGAATGGCGTCTGATTGGCTGTATTGTGCTGGTAATTCTTCTGATTACACCGCTTGGCAGTAATAATTACATCTGGCCGGTGCTAAACAATCTGTTTTTGATTGCACCAGTGGGATTCTGGATGATTTACAGGATGGTAAGATGGGGCAGGACGTACCTTGATACCACGGGAAAGGTTCCTCTGTTTTCGGCAAAGGCAATGCTCTCGGGAATGATGATTGTTTTTTTGATTCAGGCAGTAGGGCTGGGCTTCCATTATGTATTTCTGGATGGGGAAACAGGAGAAAAGAGAACCTGTAAGATTACAGAAAATCCGGTGCTTGCAGGGATGTACACCACTGAACCAAATGGGGAAGTGCTGGAAGATATCTCAGCGTTTATGGCAGAAAATAAGGAAGAATATCAGGATAAAAAACTGCTTCTTTATGGGAATATTCCGGGACTTGCGTATTATCTGGATAAGCCTCCGGCAATCAGTACCACATGGGCAGATCTTGATACCAGTTCGCTTCTCCGGCTTAAGGAGGAATTAAAGGAAATTTCTGAAAGACCGTTGGTAATTCTTACCCCGGCACTTGCGGCATATCTTTCGGGAAATGATGAAGCAATGTCCTGGTGGGGAACGGATGCGCAGGAATGTGCACAGGATGAGAAGCTGGCAGTCATACAGGAATTTATGGAAACGGGCGCATTTGAGCAGGTTTTTGCAAATGAAGCGTTCGTGATATATGAGTAGCGGTAAGCAGGTGTGAAGGAAAGGATGAAAGAAAAATGATTCGATTCAATGAGCCCCCCTACACAGGGAAAGAGATGAAAAATATACAAAAAGCTATAGAAAACATGCATATCTGTGGGGATGGAGAGTTTACGAAAAAGTGTAGTGAATATCTGGAAAGAACCACAGGTACGGCCAAGTGCCTGCTGACCACCTCCTGTACGCATGCACTGGAGATGGCAGCCCTTCTGTGTGATTTGAAGGAGGGGGATGAGGTAATCCTGCCTTCCTACACCTTCGTGTCCACCGCAGATGCCTTTGTCTTAAGAGGTGCAAAGGCTGTGTTCGTAGACATTCGGCCGGATACCATGAATATCGATGAGACACTGATTGAGGATGCCATTACGGAGAAAACCAAAGCAATCTTTGTAGTGCACTATGCAGGTGTGGCATGCGAGATGGATACCATTATGGAAATTGCGGACAGGCATCATCTGATGGTAGTGGAGGACGCGGCACAGGCGATTATGTGTACCTACAAGGGAAAGCCACTTGGTACGATTGGAGATTTTGGCTGCTATAGCTTTCATGAAACGAAAAATTTCAGTATGGGAGAGGGCGGCGCTCTTCTGATCCGTAATCCTGAGTATATTGAAAATGCAGAAATCTTAAGAGAAAAAGGGACGGACAGAAGCAAATATTTCAGAGGGCAGGTAGACAAGTACCGCTGGATGAATTTGGGCTCTTCCTATCTTCCAAGCGATATTAACGCTGCTTACCTCTATACACAGTTGGAAATGGCAGAGCAGATCAATGAGGTACGTCTCGCCAGATGGAAGCAGTACTATGAACTGCTTTCACCGCTTAAGGAAGCCGGGAAAATTGAACTGCCAATCATCCCGGAGGGGTGTGTTCACAATGGACACATGTTTTACATCAAAACCAAGGATATGGAAGAACGCACCAGCCTGATCGATTTTATGAAGGCAAACGATGTGCTGACTGTATTTCATTATGTTCCTCTGCACTCTGCACCCGCAGGAATCAAATTCGGAAGATTTCATGGGGAAGATAAGTACACGACCAGAGAAAGTGAACGTTTACTGCGCCTTCCCATGTTTTATCAGCTGAAGGAAGAGGAAGTAGATTATATTGCAGGAAAGGTAAAGGAGTTCTATGGAGCTTAAAGCCAGATGCCAAAAGTGGGAAAACTGGATAATTGCCGGCATGGTGCTGCTTTTTTTGGGAGTTTGGGCAGGAGTCAGATTCGATTATTACTATGACCTGAATGATGATGTATTGATGAAGGATATTCTTGCAGGAAGCTACACCGGGACGCCGGAAGGGCATAATATCCAGATGCTCTGGCCAATCAGTGCATTGTTGAGTCTCTTTTACCGCATTGCAAGACCACTTCCATGGTATGGTCTGTTTCTCTGCTTTTGCCATTTTGGCTGCTTTTTTCTGATTTTGTACAGGAGTCTTAAGCTGAACCGGACATGGCAGGGGAAGGTAATGGCAGCGCTTACGGAGGGACTTCTCTTTAGCGGTTTGTTTCTGGAACATTTAATTTACGCACAGTACACAGTGACCTGTACCCTGCTGGGTGCAACAGCTGCGTTTCTGTTTTATACTACAGACATCACTCTTTCTGCCAAAGATTTTATCAGGGAAAATATTCCATCGGTGCTTCTGGTGTCAGTGGCATACCTGATCCGTTCGGAGATGCTGCTTTTGGTGCTTCCCATGATCTGCGTGGCGGGTGTTGCCAAGTGGGGATGTGAAAAGAAGATTTTTACAAGGGAAAACAGTGTGAAATATTTGACAGTCATTGGACTGATTCTTGGAGGAATCTTACTTGGACAGCTGACACACCGGATTGCATACGGATCTGACGAATGGCGCCGATTTACGGAATTTTTTGATAACAGGACAGAGCTTTATGATTTTCAGTCACCTCCTGATTATGAAGACCATCGGGCATTCTATGACAGTATCGGGCTGAGTGAAAGTGAAAAAGTTCTGCTCAACAACTATAACTTTGGCATGGATGAAGAGATTGATGAGACCATGAT
>JAQXYZ010000045.1 GCA_029226935.1 Bacillota bacterium
AGGGAAAACAGTGTGAAATATTTGACAGTCATTGGACTGATTCTTGGAGGAATCTTACTTGGACAGCTGACACACCGGATTGCATACGGATCTGACGAATGGCGCCGATTTACGGAATTTTTTGATAACAGGACAGAGCTGTATGATTTTCAGTCACCTCCTGATTATGAAGACCATCGGGCATTCTATGACAGTATCGGGCTGAGTGAAAGTGAAAAAATTCTGCTCAACAACTATAACTTTGGCATGGATGAAGAGATTGATGAGACCATGATAGGGGAAATTGCAGCTTATGCGGGAAGAAACAAGAGTGCCGAAAAGCCATTTGCGGAAAAGCTCCCGGAGAAACTGAAATTCTATGTGTACCGCCTGCTTCATGGTCCTAAGGATACGGGAAGCGACTACCCATGGAATTATGTGGTGCTTCTGGCATATATCGTGGTATTTCTACTGTCCCTTCCTAAGAAGGCTGCCGGAGCAAGCTCACAGAAGGAAAGCCGCCTCCACTTTCTGAAAAACGGATTGGGAGCAGGGTGGAAGCTGCTGTTCTTGTTTGTGGTCCGCACCCTTCTTTGGATGTTTATTTTGATGAGAGATCGTGACCCGGAGAGGATTACCCATTCTTTGTATCTGATGGAACTGTGTATTCTGGCAGCAATGGCATTTTCAGAGTGGAACCGGATAGGAAGCGGCAGGACAAGGAAGCTTGCAGGATGCATTTCACTGGTCTGTTTTTTGCTGTTTGCTGTTGGAGTAATACCGGGAAGCGTTGCGAAGGTGGATGCAGGGCAGGAGGAGAGAGAGGCAGTCAATGCTCCTTACCGGGAACTGTATCAATCCCTTACCGTGCAGGAAAATGCACAGAACTTCTATTTCATTGATGTTTATTCTTCGGTGTCATACTCTGAAAAGATGTTTGAAGATGTAGATAATTCTCTGGATAATTATGATATTATGGGTGGATGGGCGTGTAAAAGCCCTTTACAGAGAAAGAAGCTGAAGACCTTTGGCATTGAGAATATGGAACAGGCATTAAGGGAACAGGAAAACGTTTATTTTGTACGCAAAAGCAGCGAGGATATGGAGTGGCTTGGGGAGTATTATGAGGGGCATGGAACACCAATCGAAGCAACACTGATTGAAACGGTGGCAGATGTGTTTGAGATTTACCGGATAGAACCTGCCGGATAGATATGAGCCGAAAAATAAAATGGTATTTGAACAGTAGGAAAGAAAGGTCTGTCGTATGAATGAGGAAAAGAGCGAAAATGAGGAGAAACAAATAGAAATCAGTATAATTGAGGGGCAGGATATTTACCTGCGTCTGATGGATGAGAAGGACACGGAGGACATCATCCGGTGGCGCAACAGCGAGTTTGTCCGCAGGAATTTTATTTATCAAAAACCCTTTACGAAAGAGGGACACGAGAACTGGACCAAGACGATGATTGACACGGGCAAGGCGATTCAGTTCATCATATGTACGAAGGCGGGCAGACCTGTGGGAAGCGTGTATCTGCGCGACATTGACCATGCGCACCATAAAGCGGAATACGGTATTTTTATCGGGGAAAGGGATGCATTAGGCTGTGGCTATGGAACTCAGGCAGCGAAGCTTATGATTTCCTATGCCTTTACCCGGCTTAAACTTCACAAGCTGATGTTACGAGTGCTGGCAGAAAATAAGCAGGCATACAGAAGCTATGAAAAGGCAGGATTTGTCAGGGAAGCTTACCTGAGGGACGAGGTTTTTTTGGAAGGAAAGTATAAGGATGTCATTTATATGGCAGTGATTAATCAGTAGAGCGGGAGGTTTGTTCGTGAAGAAGTTAATAAGCTATGTGATTCCATGTTACCGGTCAAAGGAGACGCTGCCCGGTGTGATAGAGGAAATCCGGCAGGCGATGAAAAAGCTGGAAGAATATGAGTATGAAATTGTACTGGTCAATGACTGTTCCCCGGATGAAACCTTCGAAACAATCCGAAGGCTGTGCAGCGAAAACGACAATATCACGGGGATCAATCTGTCAAAAAATTTCGGACAGCATAATGCATTGATGGCAGGCTTTCATTATGTTCATGGGGAAATTGTAATCTGTCTGGATGATGACGGTCAGACCCCGGCAGATGAGGTGGGTAAGCTGATTGCCGGCATTGAGCAGGGCGCAGATGTGGTCTATGCAAAATATGGTCATAAACATCATTCCGGCTTTAGAAACTGGGGAAGCCATGTGAATGAGCTGATGACAAGGGTAATGTTGGGAAAGCCAAAGGAACTGTACATTTCCAGCTATTTTGCAGCCAGAAGGTTTGTGATAGAAGAAATTATCCGGTATGAGTATGCTTATCCTTATGTGATAGGTCTGGTGCTGCGCAGTACCAAAAATATCATTAACGTGGAGGTGGAACACAGAGACCGTCAGGCAGGAACCTCAGGGTATACACTGGGAAAGCTTTTGGGACTGTGGTTTAACGGATTTACTGCTTTCAGCGTGAAACCGTTAAGAATTGCCACCGTAATTGGTGCCGGCTGCGCGCTGCTTGGGTTCGCTTATGGCATTTATACGATCATAAAGAAAATCTTTATTAATCCGCCGGGATTGGTAACCGGATTTAGTGCGTTGATGTCGGCGCTGGTATTTATTGGTGGAATGCTGATGCTGATGCTGGGGCTTGTGGGTGAATATCTGGGAAGGATGTATATTTCCATGAATAATTCTCCCCAGTATGTGATTCGTGAAACAGTAGGGAAAAAGCAGGAAGAAAAGTGAAGAAGAAAGCAGAAAACAGAAAAGATTTAACAGCATATTTGCAAAGCTTTAGCAAGGTTAGACTGGCGCTCGCTGCAGGAATATCCCTTGTCGGATGCTGGGCATTTCCGTGGATGCTTCATATAGACGGAAGCTGTCTGGGATATAGCAACAGCATTTGGTCGGTGGCT
>JAQXYZ010000046.1 GCA_029226935.1 Bacillota bacterium
CTTTTATATTGACGGAAGTATCGCAAATGTAAATGGCCTTTTTTTCTTATTAGGATTGCTGACTAACTGTTTTGTTTTATCAGCCTTATACGCATATTCTGGAAGCCTTTGGATTTGTGTTATGACACATGCCCTGATTAATTCATTTTCACAAATTACGGTAAAGGACAATGTCATTATTAGTATCATATCAAAAATTTTATGTATGGTAATTGCACTGACAATGACTGCCCGTTCAGGAAGCACTGATGATATGAAAAACAGATAAAATGTTAATTATACATTACCACAAAATCGTGAATTTTTCAAGACTACAAATTCCTTTCTTTTCATCGTATAATCGGGAAACCATAGATGGAAAGAAGGGATTTTTTTGGAAAAAAATATACACATGGAAGAAAGAGACTGGATAGAGCTGCTATCGGGGAAGAATCAGGTTCAAAAGGTAATGGAAATGAATCAAAAGACAGAGAAATTCGGATTGGCGCTGACACAGGCAGATGCAGAAATGCTCGTAGAAGTGCGAAGAGAAGAATTAAAAAAGCAACAGAGAGTAGAATTTGGAGAGGGAATATTACCGAAACTCATTTTTACATTCTGTGATTCCGCTTACATAAATCAGGAGAATTATGTTGAAACGCTGATACAAGGGAAGCTTATCAATGTGGATACGAAGCGCTGGTTTGTAAAGTGGAGAATGCCCGGAAGACATATAACGAATTGATAATGGAATTCTGTGGATATGGTAATGAGAACTATCAAAGCACAGTAGAGAAAGCAATTCCGGGATTTTTCAGATATTACGATGTTCGGTTTGCCCCTCAGGAAACAATCATCACGATGGATTATCCGACGATTTGCCCGATAACTGATGAATGCGGAATTGATGCAGTTTCAAAATATATAGAATATGTCTGTTATGAGCAGAGATTTATGAAGGCTCTGCCACAGGACTATATACAGGGAATACTATACAGGTTTCAATCAGATTATCAGAAGCAATTTTTTAATATCTGCAGAATTGTCCTTAGACACATTTTATCTCATATGATAGTTGGAAAGAAATTAGTGGAGGAAATTTCTGAAAAGGACTATGAACAATTAAAAAGGAATGTTTTGAATAGCAGTACAGAAAATTTTGAGAAATTATTGTTAGAATTACTGGACAGATTAATAAAGGAAAAGTATGATGGAAATCAGATGCTCAAGGATTATTTACAAAATGATTTAAAAGATTTTTGCATTGAGATACAAAATGCAGCGAGAAATAATTCTATTGCAGTGGTTATGATATAATGAGAAGGAAAACCTGTAGAAGAAAAGGAGCGGAAATGAAGCGAGGTAAAAAAATTATGATAGTTTTTTTCATCATTATTTTGGGATTAGTTGTTCTTATAATGGCAAGTTACATAAATCACAGGATACAATTGCAAAAAGAAGAAAAATTACGGACTCCGTTGGGGCAGATGGTAGAAATAGGCGGAAATAAAATGAGTGTTTATTGCGAGGGAAGCGGAGATCAAACACTTGTATTCATGTCTGGAGGAGGTACCTGCTCACCGATTTTGGATTTTAAATCCTTATACTCACTTTTATCTGATGAATATAAAATTGTGGTTGTAGAAAAATTCGGATATGGATACAGTGACATTGTCGACAAAGACAGGGAAATAGACAGCATTCTTGAGGATACAAGGGCAGCACTGGAAGGCGCCGGAGTGAATGGACCCTTTGTTTTGTGCCCGCATTCCATGTCTGGAATCGAAGCCTTATACTGGGCGCAAAAATATCCTGAGGAGGTAGAGGCGATCATAGGATTGGACATGGCTGTTCCGCAGGCGTATGCAGATTATGACATAAATATGTTTACGATTGGGTTGGGACAGTTTGCTGCTAAGACTGGGATTACACGCCTGATACCCAATATTGCTGAAAGTGATGCAATCAGATTTGGGACGCTTTCTCAGGAAGAAAAGGAAATATACAGGGCAATATTTTTCAGCAGAACAGCTACAAACACGATGATTAATGAAGTAAAATGTATTAAGGATAATGCAAGTAAAGTAGCAAGCGGAAATAAGCCGCAGATACCGATGCTTCTGTTTATTTCAAATGGAACCGGAACTGGATGGGATAAGGAAGCATGGGTCAGGTATCAGGAGGATTATCTTTCTGATGTGGTAGATGGGCAGAGCATAGAACTGGATTGCCCACATTATATTCATGATCATGCGTATGAAAGTATCAGTGTTTCTGTAAAAGATTTTTTGCTTGATTTAAGAAATAAATAAATAGTATCAATAATAAAATAGTATCAATAATTGACAACCGCATGCAAGTATGTTATAGTGTTACCGACAAGTTGTCGGTTCTTTGCCTTAAACAGACACACATAGCTATACATAGTCATGAACAGAAACGGTGGAGTATGAAATGAGAGTAGTAAAGGAAGCCGAGGAGCGCAGAAACGAAATACTGGATGTGGCAGAAAGACTATTTGGAACGAAGGGGTTTGATCATACCAGTACCAATGACATTTTAAGTGAAGTGGGGATTGCCAGAGGAACCTTGTACTATCACTTTAAGTCAAAAGAAGATATTCTGGATGCAATGATTGAACGAATAAACAAACGGTTGATTGCAAAGGCAAAGTCGATTGCGGGAAATAGTGAAATACCTGTATTGCAGCGGCTGACTATGACGATTATGGCATTGAATCTGGACAATGATCTGGGACGTGAAGTTATGGAACAGGTACACAGACCCCAGAATGCTTTGATGCATCAGAAAATGCGTGAAAATTTACTTGCAGAAGTAAATACGCTGATTACCGGACTGATTGAGGAATGCATCCGGCAGGGCATTTGCCAAACTGACTATCCTGCAGAGGTGGTGGAAATGACGATGTTATATTCCAGCATAGCATTTGACGCCTTGTCAGGAGACACGGAGGAACAAATGGAACAAAAGGTAAAGGGGTTCATTTATAATGTTGAGCGTTTGCTGGGAATGGACAACGGCAGTTTACAGGCTGCCATGCTGCCTATTTTCCAGAAAAATGAAAAGAGATAAATAGTACATAAACTTTTTTTACCAATTTACCGACAGACAGACGGTCTAAAAGGAGAGGAAACGAAAAATGAAAAATCAAAAAAGTAATTTTCCCAAATTCATGTTGTTGTGGGCAGGAGAATTTGTGTCTGCCATTGGTGGAGGTCTTACCAGCTTTGGCCTTAGCGTATATGTGTTTCAGCAGACAGGGAGTGCTGCCAGCATGGGACTTGTCAGCTTACTGGCATTTTTGCCCACACTGCTTCTGAGTGTCCCGGCAGGTGTGCTGGCAGACAGATATGACAGAAGAATTCTTATGATGGTGGGGGATGGCTTTTCAGCGTTGGGAATTGTATATATATTTGCCTGTATGCTTCGCGGAGAGGCCGCCTTGTATCAGATTTGCATTGGAGTATTCATAAGTTCTGTTTTTTCATCGCTTTTGGAGCCTTCTTACAGGGCAACTGTGACAGATTTGCTGACCAAAGAGGAATACTCCAAGGCAAGTGGGCTGGTTAGTATTGCCGGAAGTGCAAGATATCTGATTTCTCCAATACTTGCGGGTGCATTGCTTGCATTTACGGATATTAAGGTTTTGTTCATCATCGATATCAGCACCTTTGTTCTTACTGTTATTTCAACAGCAGTAGTAAGAAAGGGGATTGCGACAAAGGAGATGGAGAAGGAGAAGAACGTTACCTTTTTGGAAAGTATGAAAGAAGGATGGCGGGCAATTACAGACAGGAAAGGAATATTCATTTTAATTATGATTTCTTCTGTAATGACCTGTTTCATGGGCGCTTTACAGATTTTGTCAGAGCCTTTGATTTTGGATTTTGCGGATAGCACAATTCTTGGCATCGGTCAGACGGTTTGCGCCTGTGGAATGCTGGTTTCAAGCTTATTTTTAGGGATAAGAGGAATTAGAAAGGGCTATGTGAAAGTTTTAAGCCTGGCACTGTTTTTATCAGGAATCAATATGATTGGTTTTGGACTGCTTGAGAATATTTATGTAATCTGCCTGTTTGGCTTTCTCTTTTTCGCAACTCTTCCTTTTGCAAATAATTGTTTGGACTATCTGGTCAGAACCAATATCCCGGATGAACTGCAGGGAAGAGCATGGGGAATGATTGGCTTCCTCTCCCAGATTGGATATGTGGTTGCTTACGGACTGGCAGGAGTGATGGCAGATCAGATCGCAGGGCACTTTCAGATTGGAGTGGGAAGAGGAGCCGCGGGAGTTGTTATGGCAGCAGGAGTGCTCCTGAGTATAACGGCATTACTTCTTTATCCCATTAAGAGCATCAGAGCATTAGAAAGGAAAGAAGCATGATAAGAAAATTAATTTGGAATGACATAAGGCAAAATAAGCTGTTATCCGTGGTGACTGTTGTTTTTATGGCAATTTCGGCTATGCTGCTTGCACTTACGGTAGTATTGTTTACTAATCTGCTGGGAGCCATTGATAATCTTATGGAGCAGGCGCAGACTCCTGATTTTCTCCAAATGCATACAGGAGAAATAGATGAGGAAAAAGTTTTGCAGTTTGCAGAGCAGCATACGGAAATAGAAGAATGGCAGATTAGCAGATTTTTGAATTTGGAAAATGGAACGCTCAGCCTTGGCGGTAGAAGCCTTGCAGACAGTACCCAGGATAATGGCCTGTGTGTGCAGGGAGAAAAATTTGACTTTTTATTAGATATGGAAAATGAAATGCCATATGTGTCCCAGGGAAAGGTTTATGTGCCTGCCTGTTACCGCGCTTTGTATGATTTAAGCGTTGGAGATATTATGCAGATAGGAAGCTGCAAGTTGAACATTGCAGGATTTGTAAGAGACTCCCAGATGAATTCCATGATGTCTTCTTCCAAACGTTTTCTGGTAAGTAAGGAGGATTACGAAAAGATAAGAGAACAAGGGGAGGAGGAGTATTTGATAGAATTTTTGCTGGATGAGGGAGCTGATGCAGGTGTGCTTGGCACAGCCTATGCTACGGAAGGACTTCCGGCAAACGGTCCTACAATTACCGGACCATTGATTCGTATGATGAATGCCTTGTCTGACGGAATGATGATTCTGGTAATTTTTCTTGTGAGCATTGTTGTGCTACTGATTTCCATGCTTTGCATCCGTTTCATTCTGGCACTGGAAATGGAAAGAGACAAGAGAGAAGTAGGAATGCTGAAGGCATTGGGAATAGGAAAGAAGGATATCCGGCGTCTGTATTTCTCTAAATATATTCTACTGTCTGTGTGTGGAGCACTGACTGGGCTTGTGGCTGCTTATCTGCTTAAAGGGCCTTTGGTAAAACAGATGCAGGAGTTGTATGGGAGATCGCAGGGCGGATGGCAGACAGAGAGTATTTCTGTTATGGCAGTGGTCTTGGTAGAGGGAATTATTCTTCTTTCTATCAGAAACATTCTGAAAAAGGCGGAAAAACTTTCTGCTTTGGAAGCGCTATTTCCAATGGAGAAAGAGGAAAAGAGAAAAGGATGGGGACAATATCTGTTCATTGCTTTTGTGGTGGCAGCCTGTGTCTTTTTGATGCTTGTTCCTCAAAATCTGTACAGTACGCTTTCCTCACCGGAATTTGTGACCTATATGGGAATTGGAGACGGAGAGATCCGAATTGATGTACGGCAGATGCAGGATGTCAATCAAACAACGGAACAGATTACTGCTAAGCTGGAAAATGATGGGCGGATTGAAAAATATACAGTACTGCAAACGAAAACCTATCTTGCTTTTCTAAAGGACGGAACAAAGTATAATTTGACTGTTGAAACGGGTAATCATACTATATTTCCGGTAAGCTATGTGGCAGGAAAAGCACCGGAACAGGAAACAGAGCTTGCACTGTCTACTCTGAATGCAGAAGAATTGGGATTACAGGTGGGAGATGGTTTACAGCTGTTAATAGATAACAAAAAAATAAATTATACAGTATGTGGCATTTATTCGGATATCACAAATGGTGGAAAGACAGCAAAGGCAGGACTTCCAGCTGACACAGGCGATTCGAAAATCGTAAGGGATGATACTCCGGTTATGTGGAGTATCCTATATGTTTCCCTTAAGCCATCCGTCTCAAGGGAACAATGGATGGAGGAATATAACAGCACAGGGGTCAAGGTGGTTGACATTGCAGACTATGTGGCAGAAACCTATGGGCAGACCTTACAGGAAATCAAGCTGGCATCGGGTGTTGCAACAGGAACTGCTGTGGTAATTATCTTTGTTGTGGTTACGTTGTTCATGCGTTTGATTGTGGAGAGGAATCGATACTCGGTTTCTTTGCAAAAAGCACTTGGTTTTACGAATGAAAGTATAAAAAGAGCTTATATGGTAAAAGGATTACTGTCTGCCGGTGCAGGAGGATTTGTTGGATTGCTTCTAGGGGGGATTTTAGGGGAAGAGCTCTGTGGTATAATCCTGCATTCCCTCGGTGCAGAAGGATTTCAATTTGTTGTAGCATGGGAAAAGGTATTGCTTCTGATACCGGCAATTTCACTTTTGACAGCAGCTGCGGCAATCTGGATTGGCATATTGGAAATTAAGAAGGTGAAAGCCTTTGAGTGCTGTATGAG
The DNA here is from genome assembly GCA_029226935.1 of Bacillota bacterium. Taxonomy (GTDB): domain Bacteria; phylum Bacillota; class Clostridia; order Lachnospirales; family Lachnospiraceae; genus Suilimivivens. The sequence goes on from JAQXYZ010000046.1 coordinate 6,639, forward strand.
AAAGGAATAGGAACAATGGCAGAATTATTGAAAGTAGAAAAATTGTGTAAAAACCAAATACTAAATCAGGTTTCTTTTACAATGGAAACGGGAGAAATGGTGGCAGTTATGGGTCCATCCGGTTCCGGAAAGTCTACGCTTTTATATAATGTGGCAGGTATGGATCAGCCCTCAGATGGAAAGGTTTGGCTGAATGGACAGGAAATTACAGGACTCTCGGAGGATGAAAAGGCAGATCTAAGACTGCATAGGATGGGCTTTGTCTTTCAGCAGATGAATATGATGGGTAATTTGAATATACTGGACAACATCCTACTACCCGTGGTACATTCAAATAAGGGAAAAAAGGAAAACAAAAAATCAAAAGCTGAATTAATCAATGAGGCTAAAAAACTGATGCAAAAACTGTCTATTTCCGATCTGGGAGATCGTAGTATTACACAGGTCTCAGGAGGGCAGCTTCAACGTGCCTGTATTTGCAGAAGTATGATGAATCAGCCTGAAATTCTGTTCGCGGATGAGCCTACAGGAGCATTGAATAAAAGCGCGGCAGCCGAAGTTATGGAAGAATTTGTAAAACTGAATCAAGAAGGAACCACCATTTTGTTAGTGACTCATGACAGTAAGGTGGCCAGCAGATGCAATCGTATTCTGTATCTGCTTGACGGCAGCATCTGTGGGGAATTGACGCTTCATCGAATGGAAAGCGGGACAGAAAAACTGCGGGAGGAGAAAGTCAATAAGTGGCTTATGGAAATGGGCTGGTAATATCGTGTAGGTTTAAAAATTGAAATATGACAAGTTGAGATTTCAGTTGTAAAAAAATTTCTTTATTTGTTAATGCTTCTATGATATTCTATATAACATAAAGAATAGAAATTTGTGATAACTTTGATGTAAGATTCGGTACTTTGAATGGAGGTATTTTAAATGCCCGCGTTATCTATGTTTTTTGGAATTATTGTACGAATGCAGAGCGAAAAAGGCGGAAAACACAATAAACCACACATTCATGCTCTATATGGAGACGGATATTTTAAAATTGAGCCCTTGCGCTAAATTGTGGAGGTATTTCGTTGTGCTAAGACCAATAGCAATCCGGGTAGAAGTGATATGTGCATATCAAATATTAGTAGAATTTGATAATGGTGAAAAAAAGTGTTTTGATGTTGAACCTTACATAAAAGGTGAGTGGTATGGTAAATTACGGTCTTTGGAATATTTTAAACGTGTTTTCACAGATGGATACACTGTTGCATGGCCTGATGGACAGGACATATGCCCGGACGAATTGTATAATTTGGGGAAATTAGTGTCATAAAATATAGAAAATCGTTATGGAGTTGGATAGAAGTAAAGATAGTTTCAGAGAGTAAAAAACACCCATTACAAAATTTTGTTTATGTAATGGGTATTTTTTCTTCTGTAAGCCAGAAAAAAGAATGAAATGGAGTAAATTATTATGAGCGAAAGACCAAATTTAGATCAATCATTAGATAAAGAAACTTTTCTGAATTTTTATTATTTAAAAGAGGAGTTGGTTGATTTTTGCAGAAAAAACGAGTTACCTGTGTCTGGTGGGAAAATAGAACTCACAGAACGTATTGCTTATTTTCTTGAAACCGGAAAGGTTTTGACAGGGTCAAAGAAGAATAGTAGGCATGCGGTGATTAATACTATTTCGGAGGAATCATTAATTGAACCCAATTTTGTCTGTTCTGAAAAACACAGAGCTTTCTTCCGGGAACGCATCGGAAATGGCTTTTCGTTTAATACTACATTTCAAAAATGGCTAAAAGCAAATACCGGAAAAACCTATAAGGATGCAATTACTGCTTATTATGAAATCATTGAAGAAAAGAAAAAGGGAAAAACAACAATAGATAAGCAGTTTGAGTACAATACATATATCCGTGATTTTTATGAGCACAATAAAGGGAGAAGCTTAGAGGATGCTATAAGGTGCTGGAAATACAAGAAGCAGCTTCCGGGGCATAATCGTTATGAAGAGGCTGACCTGATTGCACTCGATGTTAAAAGTCTTTAGCTTGAGAGGGGATAAATAAATGAATACACAGATCTTTTGGAATGTCATTGGTGATTATAATCAGCACACACTGATTGCACAGATTATCTTGTTTGTGTTTGTAATATCAGCTGGTTTATTATCTTATACAGGTAAATTAAAGTGGCTTGCAAAGATTGCTCTGGGTGTAGTGAATTTATATATAGGTATCGCTTTTTTTGCATGGTATGGAACGGAACCAATACAAAGATTTTTTGCACTACCGCTGTATTTGATATGCGGTTTATTATTTCTGTATGAAGGCTTCTTTCATAAGGATGATATCCTTGAAAAGCCTGACTTTTGGCAGTGTGTGTTATTATTATTGTATTTGTTTTACCCCATAATCTCTTTTCTGCTGGGAAATCGTTTCCCACAAATGGTTACGCATATTATGCCATGCCCGGTTGTCAGTTTAAGTATAGCTGTATATGCAGGCTATCAAAGAAAAAATAAGCTTTTACTTGTACTTCTGATTATTTGGGGATTGACAGGCGTAAAGTCGGTAATATTCCATGCTTATGAAGACATTATTTTGTTGATTTGTGGTTTGTATGGTATAGGATTGCTTTGGAATGAATGTAAGCAGTTCCGGAAGAGCAAGTTGTCTTAAAAATTTGGATGTACAATTTTTTTTCAGAAAGGACTTTCCAGTAAAATGAAAACGTTATATGTGTCGGATTTGGATGGCACGTTGCTTAGAAGCAATGAAACAACGTCCGACTATACAAATCAAACGATCAATGAACTGGTTGAGAGGGGCATGACATTTTCCTACGCCACAGCAAGGTCATTTCATACTTCCCATAAAGTGACAAAGGGGCTTAATGCAAGGATACCGCTGATTATTTATAATGGAACAATGGTGGTTGATAACAAAGACGGGTCATTTTTGTTGAAAAATTTCTTTGATGTAGATGGGGTAACACTGATACAGGATTTGCTTCAAAATGATATTTTCCCTATCGTGTATGCGTTTATTGAAGGAGAGGAAAAGTTCTCTTACATAAGGACAAAGTGCAGTCCCGGAATGAAGATGTTTATTGACAGCAGGGAGAATGATAAACGGGCAAATCCTGTTCAAAGCATATATGATTTGTTAAAGGGAGAGATTTTTTATATTACCTGTATTGATGAAGAATACAAATTGGAGCCGCTGTTTGAAAAATATAAAGACAGATATCATTGTGTCTTTCAGGTTGACATTTATACGAAGCAGCAGTGGCTTGAGATTATGCCGAAACAGGCATCAAAAGCAAACGCAATTAAGCAACTGAAGGAGCATCTGGGCTGCGACAGGATTGTAGCGTTTGGCGATGGCATCAACGATATTGATATGTTTGAGATAGCAGACGAAGCTTACGCAGTTGAAAATGCAGTCAGTGAACTGAAGCAAATTGCAACTGCTGTCATAGGCAGTAATAATGATGATGGTGTGGCAAAGTGGATGTTAGAGCATTATCAGGATGAGAAATATTGATTCTTTATTGTTTTTAAATTAAAAATAGGAAGAAAATCAAAATGGAAGCATTGAGCAGTGTTTTAAAGATTTTAGTGATGTTGGCGATTGGTCTGTTTTGCAGGAAGACGAAGCTGTTATCAAGAACCGGAACAGGTGAAATCAAAAAATTCATTACATCTATCGTTTTGCCGGTAGCAATTTTTAATGCTTTGGCAACGGCAGACTATAACATGAGTATGGTAATGATATTTGCGATCATGCTGGTGGTGCTGTTTATTTCTTTCGGCATTGGATTTCTGGCTGGTCCAATCCTGCCGGAACCCTATAAACGTTATCTGCCTTTTGTTACGTCTGTTTATGAAGGTGGAATGATGGCTTATCCACTTTATATGAGCCTGTTTGGAGAGGATAAGCTGGCCAATATAGCAATCTTCGATATTGCAACCATGCTGTTTTGTTTCAGTATTTTTATCAGTGTTCTGCAGTCTGCGGAATCAGGAAAGAAAATTACTTTTTCAAATATGGCAAACTGTGCCTTGCATAATCCGGTATTTATTGCTGCAATGTTGGGAATCTTCTGTGGGCTGACAGGGATAATCAAAATGCTTGTGGCATCTGATGCAGGTATTGTATATACCTCTGTAAAGGATATTATCACAACTGTATTGAATCCACTAATTCTGGTAGTAGTAGGGTACGATTTTGAATTTGATGGCAAAAGAATTCTATTTGCAGCCAAAGCAATTGCTGTCCGTGTACTGACACAGGGAATTCTTTTAATGCCGCTTCTGCTTTTCATCAGTTATCAATATCCGGGAAATGCATTAATGTATGGAGCTGCAATTCTTTATATGTCTGCACCTCCAAGTTTTGGTATACAGTCTTATATAGAAAATGAGGAACCAAACAAGTTTATATCGACGGTTAATTCCTTATATATGATTGTAACATTATTAGTTTATGCGATTATCGCTGTGACGCTGGCACAATGATAGGGTCAAGGCAGTCACTTTTTGTTTAATTATAATGCAAACATGACATGCATATGTCGTGTTTGGCGTGATATGATTATTTTGCTTGGAAGGAACAATTATGAAGACAGACCGATTGATTGGAATTTTATCCATCCTGCTGCAGAAGGATGTTGTGACAGCACCTGAACTGGCAGAACAATTTGAGGTTTCCCGGCGCACCATTAATCGTGACATTGAGAATCTATGCAAAGCCGGAATTCCAATTGTAACGAGACAGGGTGTAAACGGTGGCATCTCCATCATGGAGAATTACAAAATGGACCGTACTCTGTTGACAAATGCAGAAATGCAGGATATTCTTGCAGGTTTGCGAAGTCTTGACAGTATCAATGGCACGAAACGTTATCGTCAGCTGATGGAAAAGCTGTCGGTTGGTGCATCTGATTTTATGAGCGGAAATCAATCTGTCCTTATTGATCTTTCTTCCTGGTATAAGGATTCCCTTGCTCCCAAAATTGAATTAATCCGAAGTGCCATTGATAACCGCCGTGAACTGAATTTTTTTTATTATTCTCCGAAAGGTGAGAGCAAAAGAAGGATTGAGCCATATTATCTAATCTTCCGTTGGTCCAGCTGGTATGTATGGGGATGGTGCAGGGAAAAACAGGATTTTCGGCTGTTTAAGCTAAACAGGATGGATAAGCTCGAGGTATCGGAAATTGTTTATATCAGACGCCCAGTTCCGCTGCCGGATTTGCGTAACGAGAGAATCTTTCCCGGTAATATTCGGGTAAAGGCTTTGTTTGACGCAAGCTGTAAATGGCGGTTGGTTGAGGAATTTGGAATTGACTGTTTTACGACACAGGAGGATGGGAAATTGCTCTTTCGGGCAGACTATACAGACAGGGAAAATCTGATTGCCTGGCTGCTTACCTTTGGAGATAAGGCCGAGTTGTTAGAACCCATAGCAATACGTGAGGAACTGAGGAAACTGATAAAACGCATGCAAGAAATTTATAGGTAGAGGAGGAGTGAAATGGAATATATACAAATAACAAAAGAAAATTTAGAATCAGAACATATCTGCTGTGCCATATCAAATAATAAAGACCCGCAAGTGCTTTCCAAAAAGAGATGGATGAAGGATCGGTTAGAAGAGGGGCTGGTGTTTTTAAAAGGAAATATTCGTGGAAAGTGTTTTATTGAATATATACCGGCAGAGCATGCATGGGTTCCGATTAATGCAGAAAATTATATGCATATAAATTGTTTTTGGGTGTCTGGTTCCTGCAAAGGAAATGGATATGCAAATGAACTTCTGGATCTTTGTATTGCTGATGCAAAAGAAAAAGGGAAAAGTGGGCTTACGGTTATTTCATCAACGAAGAAAATGCCTTTTTTATCAGATCCCAAATATCTTGCCTATAAGGGTTTTCAGATTGCAGATACGGCAGAGCCGTACTTTGAACTCTTATATCTCCCTTTTCATAAAAATACAGAGCCGCCGCAGTTTAAAATGTGTGCAAAGAAGCCTCAAACACAGAAGGAAGGTTTTGATCTCTACTATACAAGTGGCTGTCCATATACAGCAAAATATGTCCCACTTATAGAGCAGTATGCTGTATCGCAGGGAATGCCGTTCACATCTGTTTACATTGACTGTGCGGAAAAAGCACAGAATGCGCCTGTGGCATGGACAAATTATGCGTTATTTTATGATGGAGCTTATATTACGAATGAAATTTTATCAGAGAAAAAATTTCAGGCAATTTGTGAGAAGTTTTTAAATCGAAATTAGGCAAGACCAAACAAAAGAAAATTCAGGGGGTAATATAAAAATGGCATTTGATTACAAGAAAGAATACAAGGAATTTTATCTGCCGCCGAAGAAGCCGGGACTGGTTGAGATACCGGAAATGAACTATATTGCTGTCCGTGGACATGGCAATCCTAACGAACCGGATGGAGATTACAAGACAGCGATGGGATTATTATATGGTATTGCCTTTACAATCAAAATGAGCTATAAGGGAGATCATAAAATAGATGGATATTTTTCCTATGTTGTTCCACCGCTGGAAGGCTTGTGGTGGCAGGCAGGAGTAAAGGGCATAGACTATGCACACAAGGAAAGCTTTGAGTGGATCGCAATGATTCGTCTGCCGGAATTTGTGACACGGGAGGAATTCGACTGGGCGGTTAGGGAAGCAACGAAGAAGAAACAGACAGACTTTTCGAAGGTGGAATTCTTTACGTATGAGGAAGGGCTCTGCGTCCAGTGTATGCATGTTGGCAGTTATGATGATGAGCCTGAGACAATTGCAGCGATGGAACGGTATACGAAGGAAATTGGATATGTCACGGATATAACGGATAAACGATTTCACCATGAAATATACCTGAGTGACCCGAGGAGATGTGCACCGGAAAAGCTAAGGACAGTGATAAGACATCCGATAAGTAAAAAAGTGTAAAAAGATTGAATATTTGTAAAAAAAATAGTACGGTATAGATGTCAGTGTGTAAACATTTTGGAATGGAGAAAAAATGCACTATGTGTTACAGGTGTGTTAATCACTGTCCTAAGCAGGCAATTACCTTATTAGGGAAAGAAGTAATTGAACAGAGTGTAATAGAAAAATATTTATAACAATAGAAAAAACTATATTTTATTGAGGTGGATATGAAAAAGATATTAATATCAGGTTTAATCAATATTGAGACAACCGTTAAAGTGAAGAAATTTCCAATCGAGTATTTCCCGATAGACTATCCATTTTTCGGGGTAAATACCCGGGCATCAGGGGTGGCATATAACCTCGCAAAAGCATTAAAAACTCTGGGGAACGATATCAAATTAATCACTATGACAGGAAATGATTTTGGCGCAGCATATGTTACAGATATGGTGCAGGAGTGCGGTATCTCAACGAAGTACATAAAAAGAACATTAAAAGCAACGCCTAATTCCGTGATTTTATATGATGAAGAGGGAAAACGGCAGATTTACTGCGACTTGAAGGATGTACAGGATACGGCATATGAATTTGAGAAGGAACTGTATGAAGACTGTGATATTGTAATTGCGTGCAATACAAATTTTAACAGGGAACTGCTGAGGAAGGCTAAGGAAGCAGGCAAACTGGTTGCAACGGATGTGCATGTGTTAAGTGATGTTAATGATGAGTATAACAGGGACTTTATGAAGTATGCCGATATCCTGTTCCTTAGTGATGAAAACATAAAAACAGACTGTAAGGAGTTCCTTGCCCAAATAGAGAACAGATACGAGAATGAGATTATTGTACTTGGAATGGGGAAAAAGGGTGCCTTAATGTATGTGAAAAAGGAAGATGAATTTTATCTCCTTCCAGCTGTTAAAGTTGGTGAGGTGGTAAACACAGTTGGCGCTGGTGATGCACTTTTCAGTTCTTTCATACATTACTATGCCAAGGGCTTTGCACCATTAGAAGCACTGAAAAGGGCAGAAGTATTTGCATCCTATAAGATAGGATTCGATGGTGCAGCAAATGGGTTTGCGGATGAGGAAACTGTAGAGAAGCTAAGTTTGGAGAATGCTTTCTAAGGAAACCTTTTGAGACATCGAAAGCATCTGGCAGGAAATTATATCGGACTAATGGGAGAATGTTTTGATGAAGAAAATTGTAATAGCAACAATGGGCTCAAGGGGCGATGTAGAACCGTATATTGCATTGGGCATAGAATTAAAGAATCTTGGATATGATGTTGTGGTATCAGCCCCGTCTGTATACGGAACTCTGGTCAGAGAGCATAACTTGGAGTACAGAGAGTTAAAGGCTGTGAATCCGCAGGAAATGATGAAATTACCTGAAGTGGAAGACAAATTTAATAAAGGAAATATGGTTGGAGCATTAGTTGTTCTAATGCAAAAGTCAGCCAGCGTAATCAATACGTATTTGCAGGAAATGTACTCAAATATGGAAGGCGCAGATGCGGTGATAACCTCTATGATTCCATACGGAGCGAGCGATGCGGCAGAAAAAATGAATGTGCCAATGATACATACTCTTTTGAACCCGGCAGTGCCGACAAAGGAGTTCCCATCGGTCATTATGCCGTATATTCCCAAATGTGCGTATAAATTATCGCATAAAGCCCTTGAGCGGGGCTTCTATATTTGTTTCAAAAAGTCATTAAATCAGTTGAGGAAGCGGGAGTGGAAACTGCCCAAATTGAAGCGCTGCCCGTTATATACTTATAGAATGAACAATCATAAAACACTGCTGGCATATAGTGACAGCATCATAGAAAAACCGCATGATTGGAGCAAAAACGAGGTTATAACCGGATTTTGGCAAATTGATGAAAAGAATGAATATGTGCCATCGGAAGAGTTAAATAATTTCCTGGATGAAAGTGGAAAAGAGCCATATTACATTGGATTCGGAAGTATGCCAATTAAGGATGTAAAGCATACGGTGTCTATGATTGATGAGGCTTTGGAAGCAATAGATGAAAAAGCAGTGGTGTATCTTTCGTACAATTATGATCAGGAGCTTCGACATTCGGAAAGAATATGCATTGTAAAGGATGTTCCTCACAGTTGGTTGTTCCCAAGAGTAAAAGCAACTGTTATTCATGGTGGAATTGGCACGTGCAGAGCAAGTATGATGGCAGGAAAGCCAACACTTGTCATTCCTTTCATGGGAGATCAGGAGTTTTGGGGATTGCAATTATCCCGAATAGGGATAGGTCCTAAGCCGGTTAAATTAAAGAATTTGAATGCGCAATTATTGTCAGAATTACTTGCGGAACTGAACTGCCCCGAATATAGGGATAAGGCTAAGGAGATTCAAAAGAGCCTTTCCGATGAAAACGGTGCGTATAAGGCTGCAAAAGTAATTGATGAAATTATGAATGTATATGAATAAACAGACTTGACGAGTATACGAAACGAACCATATGTGAGATGTCCGAAAAAGTTATTAATAGTATAGCTGAAAAATATCAGAATATCAGGGAGGAGGTCATGGAGGTTATGGGTGGAAAAGTACTTGAATACGAAGCAAAGACTATTTTGCGCCAGGGAATAGAGCAGGGAATAGAGCAAGGCGTAGCATCCTCAGCCCGAAAGATGCTTAAAAAAGGACTTTCCTGTGAAGAGGTTGCACACTATCTCGATATGAACATTGAGGAAGTGAAAAAAATACAGGAAGATTGAGAGTATAATATTATTAATAGGCTATTAATATGAAGCGAACTACTGATATGAACCTAACAGGCTTAACTGAACAACTGATGCAAGTTGCAAAAAAATATTATAATGTTTCTGTATCCGAAGATGTTATGGATCTTCTTATAAAAAATGCTGTTATTACACAGTATCAGACAGGAGATGTTCTTTGCGAAGTTGGGGATGTGCTTAATAAGACCGGGTTTATTCTTGACGGAATTATCAGAAGCTCATTTTTGACCTATGGAGGGAAAGACATAACAAGATACTTTCACACCAAGTACTCTATGGTCATGGACGATTGTATGCTGGGATTTTCAGAGAGTAAATATAGATGTGAGGTAATCCGGGATGCAGTAATTATGATGTTCGATGCAAATACGCTAAAAGGGATTATCAAAGATAACGCTGAATTGAAAGAAATATATACACTGTCATTAGAAAGTGGATTACGGTATAAGCTTTACAGGGAAAATGAATTGATGACCAAAAATGCGCTTGAAAGATATTTACAGTTTGTTGAGGATTTCCCAGATTTGGCGGCTAATGTAAAGCAACGTGACATTGCCACCTACCTGGGAATCGAACCGCAATCTTTAAGCCGTATCAAGAGGCAGTTAAAAAATTAGCATCCAGAAAAGACCGATTAAGTTAATGACTCCGTGAGCTATCATTGGGACAATCAAGCGGTCTTTTTTTTGATATACATATCCCCAGAGAAGACCGAGTATGATGGAGGAACCCATATTTTGCCAGTCAACAATACCAAAGAGAATAGCAGTAAGTACATACGCCTGAGTTTTTCCAAATACATCGCTGAGAAAGTATCTGGCGAATCCCCGGAAATACAGTTCTTTCAGAAAACCGCAAACGACAGAGAGGGACAGAAAAAGTAAAAGGTAAAACCAAATAGAGGTATCATGGTCTTGTGCATGACCATAAGAACTGCCTAAATCGCGCATAAGCGAAAAAGGATATGCAAGAATAGCGGATAAAAAGCCGATTAAAATACCCCAAAGAATGTCGCCTAAAAGATATTTTTTATTAAAAATTGCATCTTTGAGAGAAATGTTATTTCCTTTAAATAATAGTAATGCAATGGGCAAAGCTGTAAAGAGGACAAGAAGAAAAATCATCATATATGGAACATATTCGACAGCACCGCTGCAAAAATCAAATATATTTCCCTGTGGTCTGAAATTTTTAACAGCAGTAAGAAATTCGAATCCTGCGATGATGGTAGTGATAAACATAAGTAGTGTCAGCGATATAAAGGCATTTTTTTTATTCATAAACGAAACCTCCTAAAAATGATATTTTTATTTTAGGAGAGAGGGAATAAATTGTAATTAACATAGGTTAATTTGACAATTACAGACTTCAAACAAAGGGATAAGAGAAATAAAGTTGTGGAGTCGATGTTCAGTGTTGAGCATAATACAGATGACCGTAAAATATGAATCATCACAACCATATATGGTAATTAATAGTCATGGGCATCCGGATCATATTGGCGGAAATCATTGGTTTGACACAGTGTGGGCTGTGAAGGAAGAATGGGATGTAATCAAGCACTTTGAAGAAAAGCAGGTAACTTACAAATTAAAGGAGCTTCGAGTAGGCGATCAAATTGACTTGGGCAACATGCATATTGATGTGATATCTTTAGCGGGACATACAAAAGGTTCTGTCGGATTTATTCTACAGGAAGAAAAGCTGCTGATTGCAGGGGATGCTCTGAATGAAGGTTTATGGCTGTTTAACTATGGCTCTTTGTCAATGAGCGATTTATATAAAACATTAAAAGAGACGATGTGCTTGAACTTTACATCATATCTTTGCGGACATAGCGATAAAGAATATAAAAAGGAAAAATTGTTATCCCATATCAGGAACATTGAAAACCTAAAGGTTGATGAAAGTACGAAACAAAATACAATAGGTTTTGAAACCTATTGCAGTGCTTATGAAGATGTGAATGGAAAATCTGAAATTGTGTTTACTATAGATAAAGTAGAAGCATTGCATAGCTTGGGGTAATAAAGGTCAGATCGGGCTATCCTATAAACTATGAAGAGACAGTGAATGTCAGGCTTGAAGACGACTATTATACTTATGAGAAAGCTATTTGATTTTGAACAGGTTTTTAAGCAGATGCCGGAAATCCTTAAGTATCTTCCGGTAACCCTGCAGCTTTCGGTAATTTCAATGTTCATTGCAGTGGTGCTGGGACTGGCGCTGGCATTGATCAATATAAAGAAAATCCCGGTGTTAAAGCAGATAACACAGATATACATATCCATTGTCAGAGGAACTCCGATTATTGTCCAACTTTACATTGCTTATTTTGGTATCCCAATGATCACCAAGTATATCTGTTTTAAGAACGGAATTGAGTATCAGCCATCAGAAACATCGGGAATGGTATATGCCATTATTGCGTTATCAATAAACGAATCCGCATATATTGCAGAAACCTTCCGGGGGGCTCTTTTATCGGTGGGAACCGGTCAGATTGAAGCGGCAAGTGCGCTTGGAATGACGTATTTTCAATCGCTTCGTCGCATTATTTTACCGGAAACGCTTACCATAGCCCTGCCCAACTTAGGAAACTCTTTCATTGGTCTGATTAAAGGGACTTCCCTTGCATTTACCTGCGCAGTGGTGGAAATAGCCGCTCAGGGGAAAATTATTGGCGGGCGGACTTATCGATACTTTGAAGTATATGTATCGCTTGCAATTATTTATTGGATCCTTACAGTAGTGGTGGAACAGATAATCAAGCTGATAGAGAAAAAGACCAGAATACCGGAACAGGTAGAAATGGTAAAAACCGATGTGATAAAGGAGATTTAGTCATGCTGGAAGTGAAAAATTTGTCAAAACAGTTTCAGGATAATGTTGTCCTTAAGGATATTAATCTCAGCATCAATCAGGGGGATGTGGTGGGGATTATCGGACCTTCGGGAACAGGAAAATCCACTCTTCTGCGTTGCATTAATCATTTGGAAATCCCGGAACAGGGAAAGATTATTCTGAACGGAAAAACAATTGCTTTGTCAAAAAAAGAACAAAAGAGAAAAGATATTCAGGAACTTAGAGAGAGTACAGGAATGGTGTTTCAGAGATTTAATTTGTTTGAGAAAAAAACGGCTCTTGAAAATGTGATGGAAGGACTCTTGGTTGTTCAAAAGAAGAAAAAGGAGGAGGCAAGAAGAATTGCGGTAGAAGAACTGGAGCGTGTGGGAATGGCTTCGTGGATGAATCATTATCCAAAACATCTTTCGGGAGGACAGCAGCAGAGAGTTGCCATTGCGAGAGCATTGGCGATGAAGCCGCAGATTCTTTTACTGGATGAGCCTACTTCTGCACTTGATCCAGAACTTGTAGGGGAAGTTTTGGAAACCATTAAAAAGGTTGCGGCAGAAGGCTTTACTATGATGTTGGTATCTCATGAGATGAATTTTGTTCGTCATGTAGCAAACAGGGTAATTTTTCTTGACAAGGGAAGAATTGTGGAAGACGGAACCCCCAAAGAAGTATTTGAACATCCGAAGAATGAAAGAACCAGAGAGTTTTTTGCCAAAATGAATATGATGAGCCAGCCCGAATATATTATATAAGGGCAGAATAAAACGATATCCCAAGAACTCATTAAACTGCTATTTCAAGAGGGCATGAAGGAAACTTGTACTGTCTGAATGGCTATGTTACAATAAAAATATTATGCAGGCAGTTGTGGAAGAAATGCCTGTATGGATAAAAGCTTATTGTAATTGGAGGGAAACGGTAATGGAACGAGAGCACTTGGGAAGTCGTCTGGGGTTTATTCTGCTGAGCGCAGGCTGCGCAATTGGTATTGGTAATGTATGGAAATTCCCGTATATGGTAGGGCAGTATGGTGGTGGTGCATTTGTACTGTGCTATCTGTTTTTTTTGATTATTTTAGGGATGCCTGTAATGACTATTGAGTTTGCGTTGGGGCGTGCTTCGCAAAAAAGTCCGGTCAAGTTGTATCAGGCGTTGGAAAAACCGGGGCAAAAATGGCATTTGCACGGATATGCTGCCATGGTAGGAAACTATATGCTTATGATGTTTTATACTACAGTAGCAGGCTGGATGCTTCATTATTTCTTTTATATGGCAGGAGGTACTTTTGAGGGAACAGATGCGGATGCGGCAGCAGGTGTATTTAGTAAAATGCTGGCAGATCCGGCAGGAATGGTCGGTTTTATGGCAGTTGTCGTTATCCTGGGGTTTGGTGTATGCTCGATAGGACTTCAGAAGGGTCTTGAGAAGGTAAACAAGTTCATGATGCTTGTACTGCTTGCCATTATGGTTTTACTTGCAGTGAACAGCTGTCTGCTTAAGGGTGGGGCAGAAGGACTGGCATTTTATCTGAAGCCTGATTTTGGCAGGATGGCAGAAATCGGTGTCGGTAATGTGATACAGGGCGCAATGACACAGGCCTTTTTTACACTGAGTCTTGGAATTGGAGCAATTGCCATTTTCGGAAGTTATATAGGGAAGGAAAGAGCACTGCTTGGAGAAGCCGTTCATGTAGGAATTCTGGATACCTTTGTAGCGATTGTTTCGGGTTCGATTATTTTCCCGGCATGTTTTGCCTATGGGGTCAGTCCGGACAGCGGACCAAGTCTTATTTTTATCACGCTGCCTAATATTTTTAATCACATGACCATGGGGAGATTATGGGGAAGCCTGTTCTTCGTATTTATGTTTTTTGCTGCATTCTCTACGGTGCTTGCGGTGTTTGAAAATATTTTATCATGCTGCATGGATCTGTTTGGGTGGAAGCGCAGGAAAGCGTGTGCAATTAATTTGGTACTTATTATAGTTCTTTCCCTGCCCTGTGCTTTGGGATTTAACCTCTGCTCAGGAATTGAACCTATGGGTGCAGGTTCCACGTTCCTTGATCTTGAAGATTTTATTGTGAGTAATTTATTGCTGCCTGTGGGAAGCCTTATTTATGTTATTTTTGCTACCAGCCGATATGGGTGGGGATGGGATAATTTTCTGGCAGAGGCTAATCAGGGAAGAGGCTTGAAAATTGCCTCATGGATGCGCTTTTATATGACGTTTATACTGCCACTTATTATATTGGCAGTTTTCCTGTTGGGGCTTAATCTGTTTTAGTATTTTTCGTTTGTACAAAAAAACGAACATGGTTGGATAGGATTGTGCATTCTCTGTTTCTTAGCTATAATAAAAATAGAATATATTTAGTGCAATAGTACTAGGAGCCCTTTGCGAAGCATGAGGAGAATAACATGCAGAAAATATTCAGAAAATATGCACAACTTATCATTACAAGTGCCATATTAACGATTTTACTTATAAATTTTTTTATTTCCGCTTATTCGTTGCAGAAGCAGCAGTATAATACCTTTAATGCCAAGATTGATCAGGTTATTAATACCATGGAGAATAACCAGAATGATGTGGAAGAAATCAACCGAAATCTGGATGAGGATTATTTGACCAGAGCACGCGCAGCAGAGTACGTGATTGGCATAAAGCCGACTATTCTGGAGAGTAGGTCAGAGCTTCTGCATTTGGCGAATTTGTTGAATGTGGATGAAGTACTTATCATTGATGAAAATGGGATTATTACTCATTCTTCCGTATCCAGATATATTGGACTTGATTTTCATGATGATCCACAGACCAGAGAATTTCTGTGGATTTTGGATAACTATACACAGGAAGCGTACTTGATTCAGGAAGCACGGCCCAATGCAGCAGAGGGCAAGACCATGAAGTATGTGGGGGTTGCCAGAAAAAATCAAAAGGGAATTGTGCAGGTGGGGCTGGAGCCGGTGCGGCAGCTTGAAGCGCAGAGAAAGAATACATATGACTATATTTTTTCCATTTTTCCCACAGAGGAGGGGGAAGAGTTTTTTGCGGTTGACTGCAAAACAGACCAGTTGCTTGGACATTCCGGAAACGAGTACCATGAGAAGAACAGTAAATGCCATAGTATAAGTTATCTGACAGATTGTGAGCAGGGTGCGTTGAAGGTCATGGAGGATGGTCTTGTAAAATACGTTGTGACCAGACAGTATGGAGATGTATTGATTGGCGCTTCACTGGCCAAGGATCAGCTATATGAGGGTGTATGGAGGGATGCACTTACTACACTGCTTTATCTGCTTGTAATTGAGGTAATCATCATAAATCTTTTGAACTACCTAGTAAAGGTCAAGGTGACAGATGGAATTCATCATATTCTGAATGATCTGTCAGAAATAACAGATGGAAATCTGGATACAACAGTGAATGTGGGAGGCAATCAGGAGTTTGAGGAACTGAGCAGCGGAATCAATACAATGGTCAAGAGTATTGTAAATACCACTGACCGGATATCCAAAATCATTGAGATGAGCGACATACCGCTGGCAGCCTTTGAATACCAAAATGACATGAAGCATCTGTTTGTCACATCGGGTCTCAAAGAACTGTTAAATTGGAAGGAGAACGAGGCGGAACA
>JAQXYZ010000047.1 GCA_029226935.1 Bacillota bacterium
GCTTATTACAATATTGTCAGAGAATTCCCTGCGGCAAAAGGCTTTGCAGATCTTGCGTTCATCCCAAGAGCAAATGCGGGAAAACGACCTGCAATGGTAGTGGAACTAAAATATAATCAGTCGGCAGATTCAGCGATTCAGCAGATCAAGGAGAATAGATACCAGGGGGCATTATCCGGATACAGTGACAGAATTTTACTGGTAGGCGTGAATTACGATGCTGATGGTGCAGACAAAAAGAAACATACCTGTGTGATAGAAGAGGTACGTAATCCATTATAAAGTGTAAAAAGGACAGTTACAAACTTTTGGGTTTATAACTGTCCTCACTTTGTTTTTCATTAGAAATCTTTGGTGTTTTGGAGGGAAAATATATGTTTCGCATAGCAATCTGTGACGATGAAGAAATATTTGCTGATAAAATATTCAAAAATATAGATGTGTATATGAGCCAGAGAGAGCTCCCCTATGAAATTGACATCTTTCACTCCGGAAAAGAACTGATGCAGCTGGGCGTCGAAATGATGAAATACACGGTTGTTTTCCTGGACATCAACATGGAGGAGGTTGATGGTCTGGAGACTGCCGGTTGGATCCGACAATACTCGAAGGATATGTTTATCGTATTTGTGACAGCATATATTACTTATGCATTGGAAGGGTATAAATTCAATGCTGTTCGTTTTATCCTAAAGGAAACAAAGATGTTTTCGCAAGCAATACGGGAATGTATGGACGATATATTTGAAAAGATCAATTACGTCTCTGCAAAAAAGGAAATCCCGTTTTGCGAAGGAAGAAGGGAAATTCGACTGGACAGGCTGCTTTTTATAGAGAGCAAATTACATAAGCTGGAATTTCATGTCATGGAAGAGCAGATGCATGTGTATACCTTAAACGGAATTTTGAATGACATTGAAGATGAGTATATCCCATATCAGTTTATAAGGATTCATCAGAGTTATCTGGTTAATATGCAGCATATAAACCAGATCCGGCGCTACGAGGTAATGCTGAGCAATGGAGTACGTCTTCCAGTGGCAAGAACAAGGTATCCGTATGTGGAAGATAAATTTATCTCATACAAAGGAGAAATGTAGGGGATGCTTTATATTCAGAGCTTTTTGATTCTTGTACTGGAAATTTTGTGCTGCAAAATATTTTACGAGACCTTTGCGGAAAAGCGGAGGAAAAGTGAGGTGTTGGATGACGTAGTACTTGCTGCATTAGCCGGGGGTGGATTTTTGACGGTTAATCTTTTGTCACAAAAGCTGGTGCTGAAAACGATAGTCGTTGTTTTTATCATTGCAATGGCTATGTATGTGATTTTTCAGATTGCGTTTGTAAAAAGCATGATATTATCTGCTTTATTTCAAGCACTTCTGATGGTGGTTGATTATCTGGCACTTCTGACAGCAGTCGGATTGTTTGGGAGCACAAAAGAAATTGAGGAGACATATCTCATAGAGGGAACACTTACGATTGTATTGAGCAGGGCGATATTGTTCTTATGTGTGGTTTTGATCAGGAGAGCAGTGGGAAAGAAAGATGCAGCATTGCTGAAAGATACGGAATGGCTAAAGTTTATTTTTTTCCCGGTGTTCTCCATATGCACACTGCTGGCAATGATCAGTGCCGTAGGTGGAATGAAAAACCAGAAGGCAGAAGAAATCAGTGTTATTATAGCCATCGGCTTAGTCGGAATGAATATTGTAGTCTTTTATCTGATCCGGGACATTTTAGAGAGGGAAAGTACGGTCAGGGAGAATCATCTTCTGAGAATGCAGGTAGATGCACAGACGGAGCTTTATCGTTCTATTTCGGAAAATTTGGAAAAGCAGAGGCGAAAGACGCATGAATATAAGAATCAGATTCTCTGTATTGATGCCCTGGCAGAAAATCAATCCTACAGTGAATTAGAAGAGTATGTAGGAAAAATCAGTACCGGTCTGAATCGGGAACTTGATGCAATCAATACCAATCATGTTCTTGTAAATGCAATTATCAATACCAAATATCAGGAAGCCGTGGATAAAGATATCCTTTTTATTGTCCGGATTGGGGATTTGTCAGACCTGCGTATGAGTGATGAAGACATTGTGATTATTTTATCGAATCTGTTGAGTAACGCGATGGAAGCGTGTGAAAAATGCGATAAAAAGATAATCAAGCTGAAATTTGTGAAGGATGATGGGAATATCGTGATATCGGTTAAAAATACGTTCTGTGGAACAATCCTTTGCCAGAACGGAGAGATTGCAACCACAAAGGAAGATTCAGCCGAGCATGGAATCGGCATCAAGAATATTATCCATGCAGTTAATAAGTATAGTGGTTCCTACACAATCAAATATGACCAGGAAGAATTTTATTTTTCAATTCTTATTCCAAACGAGGGGATGCGCACTGATTAGTGCAGCATCCTT
>JAQXYZ010000048.1 GCA_029226935.1 Bacillota bacterium
TTGAACGAAGAAGGTCGTGGTCGTTCGGCTCACGGTTGGAGTTCCCAAATGAGAGTCGGTTCGCTCTCCCGAATAGGCTGCAAAGCTGAAAAACAAGGAACCTTACAAAAGAAGTAGTAATGCTCCTGATTTTTGTCAGGAGCATTTTTCTTGTAAAAATAGGTGGAATTACTATGGATGACTTATTGCAAAAATACAATGATTACATTCGTTTGAAAAACTGCAGAGCAGAATATCTTCTATCGAACGGAATGATTATTGATTTTACATATAAAGAAGAAAATTTCATACACCTGCTTGGGCTGCACAAACTAACAGATATACAGCTCATCCAGTTGTTTAATGATAAAAGCAACAAAAAGGTACAGACCAAATATATCATAAGCCGTATTAAGAAAAATAAGTTTACTGATGCAATGGTAAAAGCAAGTGTATTTTATCCTGATATAGAATCAAGATATGAAAGTTTTTCTTATGATAATCTGACTACATTAACCTATACCGATGCAGTAATAAACTTCAATCCCGCACTTATCAAATCTAAAATCAAAAGCGACTATCTTCTATTTGAGCAGAAAGCCAATAATGAATACAATCATCTTGGAATTGCAGAAGATTGCAATACTAAGAACCGATACATAGAAACATTTTTTCATCAAACAACCGATATGTACATCAAAGGACAAACGATAGTAAAAGTCAAAAGTTTTACGCTTTATACACCTAACAACCAAATTATTGTGACGGATTCGTTCTAAAAAGGCTCTGTACGCGATTATTAGCGAGAATCTTTGCAATATGGTGTTTTTAGTTGGCGATCTATAGGCAAGTTCCTCTGAAGAAAGCCATGAGTCGGCAGACAATCAATCCTTTTACATCTTTGGCATTGCGTTTGCACTTATTGTACTAATTGTAGGTATTGTTATGGTAGCAAGAAAGAAAAAGTAATTGAAAAGAGTTTAAAAAAGTTGTTAAAAAAATATTGACATATATTGCAAAATGTATTACAATATTATTGTATTTAAATTTTTTAGATTTCTATTTACCAGCTACGTTCGTATGTTGCTGGTTTTTTCATTATATCCCCCTTCACAAAGAAATTATTAATAAAGATTATGTTTGCAGGCAGGGAATTCCTTGGCTGTTTTTTATGTTTATAAATAATTCGCTTTTTTCTGTTTTTCGCTAACAAAACAGTCAATCAACAAATTAAATTTACCCAAAATGGTCTGAAAATGCCAGAAATACAGGGGATTCCGGCATCGCGTAAGGTCATGGAATGCCCATTTTTTGCCAAGAAAGGAGGAATTAGAAATGGGAGGATTTTATCAATTCACAATAACGCTCAATTATGGTGTCGGGCGTGATAGAGCAGTTAAGTACATGAATGCACTTCGGAAATTTTTGAAGCTAAGATTTATAAGTACAATTAATTGTGAGGTGCTGATTGGCTTGTCTGATTCATCGGGGAAACAAGGGAGGTATATTGCGGCAAAACAGGGAAAAGTGGGGCGACCGTGCAGAGTCTATGTTGGAACACCGCATGCAAAAATTATTGATCAACGCGATTGGCATATTCACATGCTATTACATGGAAGAAACACGGACTATTTAATCAAACAAATACGAAAACATATAGAAAATAACATTGACATCATACATTCATATAGTATTGATGAAAAAAGCATGTATGTGGGCAGTTCAATCGATTACGTGGAGAGACAATGCTGCAAATATCGATATTTAGTTAACGGAAAAGAGGTCGAGGCACCATTGCGGAAGTGGGTTTTGGCAAAATACGGAAATAAACGGAAGGGAGAAGGCATAAAATGAATAATGAAAATGTACCAATCTGGAACAAAGCGTGCTTGACCATACAGGAGGCTGCCGAATACACTAATATCGGTATTAATTCGATTGAGAAAATGTTAAATAACGATAACTGCGACTTTACGCTTTTTGTTGGGAGGAAACGTTTGATTAAGCAGAGAGCGTTTGAGGAATTTTTGGCTAGAGTGTCAGAAATTTAGTGCTTGTATAAATGGAAATAAAGAGCCGTGTATGGTATACTATACAAGGATATATGCGGCTCTTTTCCAAAACAAAGGAGGGTTAGTAATGGGAAAAGACCTACGAGGAAAAGAACTGGGCGAAGGCATTAGCCAGCGCAAGGATGGGCGGTATTCGGCTCGATATCGTGATGTGGCAGGGAGGCGGCGTGAGAAATACTTTAATAAAGCCTCGGAAGCCCGTGAGTGGCTTATAAATTCTCGGTATGTTAATCTACATGGTAGTATTGTAGCCGGAGAAGAGATGACAGTAAATGCTTGGTTTGAGTATTGGATAAATAATGTTAAAATAAATACAACCAAACGCAATACAGTAAAGAACTACAAACAGAGATATACACAAAATATTAAGGATTATATTGGCAATATGATCATAACACAAGTTAAGCCACTGCATTTACAACAGATCATTAATACCATGGCTAGTGAAGGATACGCAGTATCAACAATTCAACAAACAAGATTATTGATGGCCAATTTCTTCAACGCTGCAGTAGATAATGACATTATCCGCAATTCGCCACTTAAAAGGACTGTTGTTCTTCCGAAAAAACAAAAGAAAGAAAGACGAGTACTAACACTTTCTGAACAGACTGCTTTTTTGGAAGGGGCTCAAAGTTATGATAATTTTCCCGTATTTGTATTTGCACTTCAGACGGGTATGCGTGCCGGAGAGGTTATAGGTTTACAGTTTAAAGATATCGATTTTGGTAGGCGCTACATCAATGTAAATCAGTCCTGTGAGTATGATTATAAACAGAAAGAATTTGTTTGCGGTTCTCCCAAAAGTGAGTCGGGGCAGCGTTGTATCCCGATGACTGATGTTGTATTTAACATTCTAAATAAACAGAGAGAAAAAAAGGCAACTAGAAAAATTGTAAATTTAAAATATGCTGATTTTGTATTTCTCTCGAAAAAAGGAGTTCCTCTTAAAAATTCTTCACTGGATGAACAGTTAGCCAAAATAGCGAGAGAATTAAAAATTGAAAAATTTTCCATGCACACGTTCAGACACACTTTTGCGACACGTTGCATTGAGGCGGAAGTGAATCCTAAGACCTTACAAACAATTTTGGGACACTCGGATATTTCTTTAACCCTGAATTTATATACGCATACGACAACAGAACACATGAAAAAAGAGATGGAAAAATTGAGTGAAATTCCCGCTATGGGCGTAAAATGGGTGTCAAATTTATGATAAGTGTTGAATTACTGGGCTTTCCGAGACACATTGAAAATATTCTTCCTTATTTGAACAAAATGGATTATAATTGAAAGGTGCAGGTAAAATGACAGCCAGTTTTATTATCATACCAATACTGATTTCTTTTGGATTAAGTGTGATATTAGGGCCACTGATTATTCCCTTCCTCAAAAAGCTTAAGGTGGGGCAGACGGTCAGGGATGATGGTCCCAGTACCCATCTGAAAAAATCAGGGACTCCTACTATGGGAGGAATCCTGATCATGGTCAGTGTGGTGATCACATCCATGTTGTATGTAACGGACTATCCGAGGATAAGACCTGTCTTATTTCTTACTCTCGGTTTTGGAATGATTGGACTTATTGATGATTATATTAAGGTGATATTGAGACGTTCCATGGGGCTTAGGGCATGGCAGAAGATGCTTCTTCAGATTCTTGTGACCAGTGGTTTTGCATATTACCTGTTTCATAACGCAGAGGTTTCGCTATCCATGAGAATCCCTTTCGTGAAGGGGTATTATGTGGATTTTGGATGGCTGACCCTGCCTCTTTTATTTGTTGTGGTGCTTGGAACTGTAAACGGAACCAATTTTACAGATGGTCTGGACGGTCTGGTCAGCAGTGTGACCGTATTGGTGGCGACTTTTTTTACGGTAGCTGCAATTGGAACGGATGCGGGAATTGCGCCGATTACCTGTGCCGTGACAGGAGCCTTGCTTGGCTTTCTTCTATTTAATGTATATCCTGCTAGTGTTTTTATGGGAGATACCGGGTCTCTGGCACTTGGCGGCTTTGTGGTAGGCTGTGCGTTTATGATGCAGATGCCGCTATATCTGCCTGTTGTCGGATTCGTCTATATGCTGGAGGTCTTATCGGTCATGATACAGGTGGTTTACTTCAGGTTTAGCGGAGGAAAAAGATTCTTTAAAATGGCTCCGCTGCATCATCACTTTGAACTTTGCGGGTGGAAGGAGACGAAGGTGGTCGCAGTGTTTTCTATCGTAACTGCGGTGCTGTGCCTGCTTGCACTGCTTGGAATAGCATAGTGCTGCTTTGCAGGAAAATGCAGAGCGCATGGAAAGGAAAAACATGGAGATACAGGGAAAAAAGATTCTGGTAGTGGGAAGCGGAAAAAGCGGAATTGGAGCTGCCGGACTTCTTGGAAAACTGGGAGCACTTCCGGTATTATTTGATGGCAATGAAAAATTAAATCCTGAGGATGTAAAACAAAAGGCAGGGCAGATACCCGGACTTGAGGTGCTGATAGGAACCGTGCCGGAAGAAGTTAAGAAGGAAATTGCATTGGTGGTAATCAGCCCGGGGGTTCCGGTGGATTCGCCAATGCTGGAAGAATACAGAGAGATGAAGGTTCCCATCTGGGGAGAAATTGAACTGGCCTATGCTTTCTCAAAGGGAAAAGTGGTAGGAATTACGGGAACCAATGGCAAGACTACGACTACCACGCTTGTGGGCGAGATTATGGCTGCTTATTATCAATCAGTTTATGTGGTGGGAAATATCGGAAATCCCTATACGGATATCGCACTTGAAACAGGAAATGATACAGTTACCGTAGCAGAAATCAGCAGTTTTCAGTTGGAAACCATTCATGCTTTCAGACCGGCAGTATCGGCAATCCTGAATATTACACCGGATCATCTAAACCGTCATCATACCATGGAATGTTATGTGGCGACGAAGGAAAAGATTGCAGTCAATCAGACGGGGGAAGATACCTGTGTATTGAATTATGAGGATGCCCATACAAGAGATTTTGGCAGCAGATGCCCGGCAAAGGTGGTCTTTTTTTCTTCCAGGAGAGAGCTGGAAGAGGGGCTTTTTCTGAAAGGAGAAGACATTTATCTGGCAGAGCATGCTTCGGACGGCGCCCCCATTGTTCAAAAAATAATGAATATCCATGAAATGAA
This sequence comes from Bacillota bacterium, assembly GCA_029226935.1. GTDB lineage: Bacteria > Bacillota > Clostridia > Lachnospirales > Lachnospiraceae > Suilimivivens. Next base: position 5,207 of record JAQXYZ010000048.1, read on the forward strand.
TCTTGTGGGGATGTGTAATGTAGAGAATGTGATGGCAGCCATTGCAATCTGTCGTGCCATGCAGGTGCCGATGGACATCATTTTAAATACCGTAAAGGTGTTTAAGGCGGTAGAGCACAGAATAGAGTTTGTGGCAACCAAAAACGGAGTAGATTTTTATAATGATTCCAAGGGAACTAACCCGGATGCTGCAATTCAGGGGATTCGTGCTATGACCAAGCCTACCATATTAATTGGGGGCGGCTATGACAAGCAGAGCGAGTATGATGAATGGATAGAGGCTTTCGACGGAAAAGTAAAGGCATTGGTGCTGATTGGACAGACAAGAGAAAAGATTGCCGCCTGCGCAAAGAAACATGGAGTATCTAATATCATTCTGGCAGACAGCTTTGAGGAGGCATTTTCAGTTTGCCTGGAACAGGCAGCGCCGGGAGATGCAGTGCTCTTATCTCCGGCATGTGCAAGCTGGGGCATGTTCCCTAACTATGAAGTGCGGGGGAAGATTTTTAAAGAGTTAGTAGAAAAGATTGGAGTATAAAAAGCGTGGCAGAAAGAAGAAACAATCGTCAGGGAAGGAGAAACAGAGGGCAGCAGGAGTTATTTTTTGATTATACTTTGCTGTTTATAGTGCTTTTTTTGCTTGGCTTTGGTCTGGTAATGCTATATTCCACCAGTTCCTATGACGCAAGTCTTAATTATGGGGATTCGGCATATTTCTTAAAGAAGCAGATTGGTGCAACGATTTTAGGACTTGCAGCCATGATTGTAGTTGCCAATATCCCATATCATTTTTGGGAGCGTTTTGCAACTCTGGGTTATATTGTGTCCATTGTAATGATTCTGTTGATCATTCCCTTTGGTATTGAGGCAAACGGAGCAAAGCGATGGCTCAGAATTGCGGGAATATCCGTCCAGCCGGCGGAGATTGCCAAGCTGGGAATGATTCTGTTCCTTGCAAGCCTGATTTGCCGCATGGGGCGAAAGATCAGAAGCGGAAAGGGCTTTTTGATCGTTCTTATGACCCCTGTACCCGTAAGTCTTCTGGTGTGGCAGGTAACAGAAAATATGAGTTCAGCAATCATTATCTTGGGGATTGCTGTGTTGATGTTGTTTGTTTCCTGCCCGGATTACAAACGCTTTATTCTGTTGGGACTGGGAGGCGCCGCAGTGTGTGCGCTGGCAATCTTTATTATTGTAAATGCAGCAGACAGCGGAAGCCTTGGTGTACGTGGAACACGTATTCTGGCATGGCTTGATCCGGAAGCATATGCAAGCGGTAAGGGATTTCAGACCCTTCAGGCACTATATGCCATCGGCTCCGGTGGAATTTTAGGAAAAGGGCTTGGGCAGAGCATGCAGAAGCTGGGGTTCCTGCCAGAAGCACAGAATGATATGATTTTTTCCATTATATGCGAAGAACTTGGGCTGTTTGGCGCTATTTCCATTTTGCTTATGTTCATTCTGCTGATTTGGCGTTTTATGGTAATTGCAAACAATGCATCTGATTTGTTTGGTGCACTTTTGGTAGTGGGGGTGATGGGGCACATCGCGATCCAGGTGATTCTGAATGTGGCGGTTGTGACGAATACAATCCCCAATACAGGAATCTCACTTCCCTTTATCAGTTATGGTGGTTCGTCCGTACTGTTCCTGTTGATTGAAATCGGAATTGTGTTAAGCGTGGGCAGGGGGATTAGGCTGAAGGATTTATAGTACAAGATACGTTCCTCTTTTGGATACATATATTAGAATAGGTCAAATTTTTAAACCGGAAGGCGGAAGGTGAGAATTTGGATGCTATTCATATTCGGGGAGGAAAGGCTCTTTTTGGAGAAACCAGAATACAGGGGTCTAAGAATGCAGTGCTGCCGCTTATGGCAGCAGCTCTTTTAATTGAGGATGTCTGTATGATAGAAAACTGTCCGTGTATTTCAGACGTATATCACATGCAGCAGCTGCTGAATGGAATTGGTTGTAAGGTTAAATGTACAGGTCATGTAATGACCATTGATGCAAGAAATATAGAAGAAGACATTATGGCGGGGGAGAACGTTACAGGGATGCGGTCTTCCATTATGCTTCTCGGGGCTATGCTTGGCAGGGTAGGCACGATAACCATGGACTATCCGGGGGGATGTGTCATAGGAGAACGTCCCATCGACCTTCATTTAAATGCTCTCCGTAAAATGGGAGTTTCCATTTTGGAGAAGGAAAGCTGCTTTACAGCTAAGGTAAGAACGTTGGAGGGCACAGTCATAAGGCTTCCTATTTCCAGTGTGGGAGCTACCGAAAATATAGTTCTTGCAGCAGTAATGGCGAAAGGCGTCACAGTGCTGCAAAATGCAGCTAAGGAACCGGAAATCGTTACCCTGTGTGAATTCCTCCGGGAAGCAGGAGCTGTGATTGAGGGAATAGGCGGTTCATCACTGATTATACAGGGTGGGCACGCGCTTCATGGAATTCGCTTCCGTGTTCCGTCAGACCGCATTGTGGCAGGAACATACCTGATGAGCGTGATGGGAACCGGAGGACATATTTTCCTCGAGGATGCACCCATTGCCCAGATGCGCAGCATGTTAAAGGTAGCAGAGGAGATGGGAGCGGAAATTGATATTTCCAGAGAGGGAATATCTGTCATTGCAGATGCAGATAAAAGAGCTCTTTCCTATTTAAAGACAGAGGTGTATCCGGGCTTCCCCACAGATATGCAGTCGCCGCTGATGGCAGCACTTTCCACTGCAAGAGGGGTCAGCGTAATTGAGGAGACAATTTTTGAAAACAGATTCCGCATTGTAGACCAGCTGAAAAAAATGGGCGCCTGTATTGAACTGCAGGGAAACAGACAGGCAGTGATTGTGGGAGTGGATAGCCTTCTTGGATGTGAGGTTGCGGCGGAGGAACTGCGTGGTGGAGCGGCACTTGTAATTGCAGGCTGCATGGCACTGGGAGAAACGGTGGTTACAAACCGTCATTTTATAGAACGTGGCTATGAGGATATTTGCAGAGATTACCAGAATCTGGGAGCTGATATTTATATTGGATAATTCAAAATGGCAAAAAAGAAAATAAAAAAGAAAAAAACGATTAAAAAAGTAAATACAAAAATAGCTGAGTACAGGGAACGAAGGAGTTTTGGTGAATATGTTGCCAGCCACAAGAGCCTGTTTATCATTGGCGGGATGCTGTTAGTACTTGTGATTGGACTGATTGCTGCTTATTCTTATATTATCGCTAATTATACCGTTACTACTGTTTATGTGGAGGGAAATGTTCACTATACCAATGAAGAGATCATTAATATGGTAATGGAAGGGCGTTATGGGAATAATTCCCTTCTGTTATCTGCCAGATATAAGGACAAGAGTATTGTGGGAGTGCCTTTTGTGGAAAAGATGGATGTCTCTGTGGTGGATCCTCATACCATTAAGATAGAGGTATACGAGAAGGCTTTGGCGGGATATGTGGAATATCTGGAAAGATATATGTACTTTGATAAAGATGGCATTGTGGTAGAAAGCGCATTGGAAAAGACGCCGGGTGTTCCTATGGTGACGGGGCTTACCTTTGATCATGTGGTTTTATATGAACCGCTGCCGGTTGAGAATCCTGAAATATTTGAGACCATTTTAAGTATTACCCAGCTTGTGAACAAATACAGCCTTTCAGTTGACAGGATTTATTTTGGAAGCGATGGCTCCTTGACACTGTATTTTACTGACGTTAAGGTCGCGTTAGGAGTGGGGGCAAATCTGGATGAGAAGATAATGAAGCTACAGTATATGCTGCCGGAGCTGGAAGGAAAAAGCGGAACGCTTCATATGGAAAATTATACGGAAGAAACGAAGAATGTTTCCTTTGAAACAGAACAGATTATTGAACAGTAATTAAAATAGTGTTACAAAAAAATCATAAAAAACTAAAATTTGTGGTTGATAATTCAAAGAAAAGATTATATGATAGTCTATATGAGTTTGATGGCGGTACATAATTTGTATGGTCATGCTATGGGAATTAGTGAAGGAGGAAAAACTCTTGCTGGAAATTAAGACTAACGACGCTGAAGCTGCTGCCAAGATTATCGTGGTCGGTGTTGGAGGCGCAGGTAATAACGCTGTAAATAGAATGGTAGATGAGAGCATTACCGGTGTTGAATTTATCGGTATTAATACAGATAAGCAGGCATTGCAGCTGTGTAAAGCACCAAAGCTGCTGCAGATTGGCGAGAAGCTTACCAAGGGACTGGGAGCCGGAGCTAAACCGGAAATCGGAGAAAAAGCCGCTGAGGAGAGCAGCGAGGAGATTGCTGCAGCACTGAAAGGGGCAGATATGGTATTCGTAACCTGTGGTATGGGAGGCGGTACAGGTACCGGTGCAGCACCTGTGGTAGCCAAACTTGCCAAGGATATGGGAATTCTTACAGTTGGTGTAGTGACAAAGCCTTTTCGCTTTGAAGCCAGAGCCCGTATGGTAAACGCAATTAACGGTATCGAGAGGATTAAAGATAATGTAGATACCCTGATTGTAATTCCTAATGATAAATTGCTTGAAATCGTGGATAGAAGAACAACCATGCCGGATGCCCTTAAGAAAGCAGATGAAGTGCTTCAGCAGGCAGTTCAGGGAATTACAGATCTGATTAATGTACCTGCAGTCATCAACCTTGACTTTGCGGATGTTCAGACTGTTATGAAGGACAAGGGAATTGCACATATCGGTATTGGTACAGGAAAGGGAGACGACAAGGCAAGCGAAGCTGTCAAGATGGCAGTGGAAAGTCCGTTGCTTGAAACCACTATTTCAGGTGCAACCCATGTTATTATCAACGTATCCGGTGATATCACACTGGCAGATGCATCTGACGCAGCAAGTTATGTACAGGAATTGGCAGGAGATGATGTGAACATTATCTTTGGTGCGATGTATGATGAGACACAGTCTGACAGCTGCCGTATCACGGTAATTGCTACAGGACTTGAGGATGCTACCTTGCCGACCAACAAGCCGGTTTCTCCTTACAGTACATTCTCCGGTAAGTATATGAAGCCTGTGACACCTAACCTTAATTTAAGACCGTCAGGGGCAGGAGCTTCAGAAGGGGTTAATGTCATTCCGGGACATGCAGCTTCAGGTGCAAACGGAGTTCCTCACAGACCGGTCAGCGGAATCAGTAATCCCGGTGATATCAGAAGCAATGTGGCGGACAAGCCTCTAAAAATACCGGACTTTTTACAGAAAAAGTAATCAGTAAAAGAATATTTCAAATCAAAATTTCCAAGGCTGTATACCGGAAGGTGTACAGCCTTTTTAGAAACAGCAGGGAGGAAGTATGAGTAGAGAACGTGCAAAACAATGTTTGGAGTTTATTGACCAAAGTGTGAGCAGCTATCACGCGATAGAAACCATGAGAAAAAGGCTGGTTCAGAGAGGATTTTTGCCTTTGGATGAAAGAGAAATGTGGAAACTGGAGGCGGGTGGAAGCTATTTTGTCGGGCACGGCGATTCAGCCATGGCAGCTTTCAGGATTCCTGAAGGAGAGATAAAAGGCTTTCATATCGTGGCAACTCACTGCGATTCACCAACCTTTAAGCTGAAATCAAATCCTGAGATATCAGTGGAAGACCGGTATCTTAAGCTGAATACGGAAGGATATGGCGGCATGATTTACTCAACATGGTTTGACAGATGCCTTTCCGTAGCGGGAAGAGTGGTGTATCAAAAAGGAGAAAAACTTGAATCTGCCAATGTAAATATTGATGAAGATCTGCTGGTGATTCCAAGCCTTGCCATTCACATGAACCGTGAAGCGAATAAAGGGATGGAGTTTAATCCTCAGACAGATCTGCTTCCTCTTATGGGCACCGCGGCATCAAAGGGAAGCCTTATGAAAAAGCTTTCCAAGCTTGTAAAGGTGGACGAGGAGGATATTCTTGGAACTGATTTGTTCCTGTATGTGAGGGAAAAGGGAAAGCTTGCAGGTGATGAAGGAGAATTTTTGATTTCACCCAGGCTGGATGATTTGGAATGTGTTTATGCTTCTCTGGAAGCATTGTTGGAAACGACTCCAAAGGACTATTGTACAATAGGTGTTGTTTTCAATCATGAAGAAGTGGGAAGTCATACCGGACAGGGTGCAGCTTCCACTTTTTTAAAGGATACAATGGAAAGAATAGGAGAAAGCTTCCGGAAAACAGGGAGCGCTTACCTCTGCCTGCTTGCAGACAGCTTTATGATTTCGGCAGATAATGCACATGCACTTCATCCGAACCATCCTGAAAAGTCTGATCCCACAAACAAGCCGGTATTAAACGGTGGAGTGGTGATTAAACATCATGGAGGACAGAAATATACCACCGATGCATATTCGGAAGCCGTGATGAAATCCATCTGTAAGGAAGCAATGGTTCCCTTTCAGGATTATCATAACCGCTCAGATATTGCAGGCGGATCAACGCTGGGTAATATCTCAGCAGCGCAGGTATCCATACCTACCGTGGATATTGGACTTGCCCAGCTTGCGATGCATTCCGCAGTGGAAACTGCCGGAAGCAGGGATGTGGAATATCTGATTGAAGCATTAAAAAATTTTTATGAAAAATAATGATGAAAGCCTTCTTTTTTGTTTTGATTTAAGAAAAGAAGGCTTTTTTATGTCAAATTTAAGCGATGAATGACGCTGTAGGGGACAACGTTTTGACAAATTATGAAGACCTTAATGTTTATAATGAACTGGTACATAAGAAATGGAGGTGAAGGATTGCAAAGTGCAATTACAGGGTACCATTTATATTGACAGCATATTTCTATTTAATCTGGTCATGGATCTGTATCTGCTGGTGCTTCTTTTGAAAGTGCTTGGAAAAACTGCCACACATGCAAGGATTTTTGCTGGAAGTGCCGCAGGAGCAGCGGGATATTGTATCGTCCTGTGTCTGCCGGGAATACCTTATATGCTGAAGGTACTGTTTGGAATGATTCCGATTGGAATGCTGATGATAAAAATTACATGCAGGGTAAAAGGGATAAAGGAGCTGCTTCGTGCAACAGGATATCTGTTTACATTTTCCTTTCTTCTGGGAGGGTTCATAATCTTTCTGAATGGAAAAATACCTTTTCTTGCAAAGCACAGAGATTCACTGACTGCAATTGCAGGAGCCGGATTTATGGGATATGTTGCTTTGAAAAAAGGAATTATGGTATATCAGGAAAAACTTCATCATCACTTTTGTACTGTATCTCTGCCGGGGAATACCGGGGAAGTGGAGGTCAGCGCATTAATTGATACCGGCAATGGATTGACAGAGCCTGTCAGCGGAAAGCCGGTAGCCGTTCTGGAAGAAGGAGTATGGGGAAAGCTTACAGACAGGATGAAACCGGAAAAATTTAAGGTGATTCCCTACCACAGCCTTGGTAAGGCAGAAGGAATACTGGAAGGATATGAGATTGATCATATGACGGTCAGAGGGAAAAACGGAGAAAAACAATTTGAAAAGGTGATTGTGGCAATATTTAAAGGAAAAGTATCCGGTAAAGGCGGCTATCAAATGATATTACCGCCGGAATTATCGATATAAACGCAATAAAACAGGAGGAATTAAAAATGGTTTTTAAGGTAGCAATTCCGGGCAAACTGCAGTTTAAGCTTTACCGCAGGGAACCCAATTTTTTATTGACAAGGCAGGGAGATGTGCATTACATAGGAGGCTGCGAGGTACTCCCGCCGCCACTTGAGATTGAGAAAGAAAATGCGGTAATCAGTGATCTGGGAACGGAATATGAGGATGAAGCAAAATCCATATTAATTGAGCATAATTTACGGCTGGTAGTCTACATCGCCAAGAAATTTGATAATACAGGAGTGGGAGTAGAGGATTTGATTTCTATTGGAACGATCGGGTTGATTAAATCCATCAATACGTTCAATCCTGATAAGAATATCAAACTTGCCACTTATGCTTCAAGATGTATTGAAAATGAAATACTCATGTATCTTCGCAGAAACAATAAGACCAAGCTGGAGGTTTCGATTGATGAGCCGCTGAATGTGGACTGGGATGGAAATGAACTTCTTCTTTCGGATATTTTGGGGACGGACGAGGATGTCATTTATAGGGACATTGAGAGTGAAGTAGAACGGAAACTGCTCTTAAAGGCGATTGATAAACTTTCTGAAAGAGAAAAAACAATTATCAATTTGAGATTTGGTCTGGGAACGCCGGATGGACAGGAACTGACTCAAAAGGAGGTAGCGGAACTGCTTGGAATTTCTCAATCTTATATTTCCAGACTGGAAAAGAAGATTATGAAGCGTTTGAAAAAAGAACTGCTCAGGGAAAACTACTGATTTTAAAAGAGGCTGCCGTTTGAACGGATATCTTCCGAAATGGCAGCCTTACAGATTTTTCAGCAGCGGATATCTACAATGATGATGTCTGGTCCGATCTGTTTGATATCCCGATAGGGAATGCAAAAATCCGGTTCCGTACAGAAGATATTGAACAGTTTGTTTCCGTTAGAGACAGTCACTTTGCAAATCTGACCACTGCACTGATCGAATTCAAGATCACAAATTCTTCCCAGCTTCTTACAGTCGTGCATATTGATTACATCTTTACATTTCAATTCGGAAAAGAGCATATCAGGATCATCCTTTTCTCGGCTATAGTTTATTTTATGCATAAGCTGTGAAAGGGTTCAAAAACCATGAATATTTTTCCACCAATCTGTGAATGATTTCTATTAAAAATAATCAGGAGGAAAATATGACATGGCACAGGGAAAGGTTGAGATATGCGGAGTTAATACAGCGAAGCTGCCTCTTTTAAAGGCAGATGAAAAGGAAAGGCTATTTGAACAGATAGAATCAGGGGATCAGGAAGCGAGGCAGAAGTATATAGAAGGAAACCTCCGTCTTGTACTGAGTGTCATTAAACGCTTTTCATCCAGCAATGAAAATGTGGACGATCTTTTTCAAATTGGATGTATTGGTCTGATTAAGGCAATTGACAATTTTGATTCCTCACTCAACGTAAAATTCAGTACTTATGCGGTTCCAATGATTATTGGGGAAATACGGAGATTCCTGCGGGATAACAATGCCATCAGGGTAAGCAGATCTCTCAAGGATACTGCCTATAAGGCGATTTATGCCAGAGAAAATCTGATTAAGAAAAATATGAAAGAGCCCACCATTAATGAGATCGCGTCAGAAATAGGTATTTCCAAGGAAGATATTGTCTATGCACTGGATGCAATTCAAAATCCCATGAGCCTGTATGAACCCATTTTTTCAGATGGAGGAGATGCACTCTATGTCATGGATCAGATCAGTGACAAAAAAAATAAGGAGGATAACTGGGTAGAGCATCTTTCCTTAAGTGAGGCAATGAAACGGCTGGGTGATCGCGAGCATGAGATTATCAGCCTGCGTTTCTTTGAGGGAAAGACCCAGATGGAGGTAGCAGAGATTATCGGAATTTCTCAGGCGCAGGTTTCGAGGCTGGAAAAAAATGCACTCAGGATTATGAAAAATTACCTTACGGCATAGATAGAAATCAATAGAGAGTATTGGAAATGGTTTCCATAAAATAGTTGACATAATTCACAGAGCGGAATATAATGGTGTTATTATCAAAATAATGTACAGATATGGTATCTGTCACTTTTAGCAGGGGGAAAACAATATGAAATGTCCGTTTTGCGGTCACGAAAATACCAGAGTTATCGATTCGAGACCGGCTGAGGATAATAATTCCATCAGACGCCGGAGAGTTTGTGATGAATGTGATAAGAGATTCACGACCTATGAGAAGGTTGAGACCATTCCGCTGATTGTCATTAAGAAGGATGACAACAGAGAAACCTACGACAGAGCCAAGATTGAAGCAGGCGTGCTTCGTGCCTGCCATAAAAGGCCGATCAGCGCCAATCAGATCAAACAGCTGGTGGACGAGGTGGAAACTGAAATTTTTAACAGAGAAGAGAAAGAAATTCCAAGCCGGGTAATCGGAGAGCTGGTAATGAATAAGCTCAAGGATTTAGAGGCAGTTGCATATGTGCGTTTTGCATCTGTGTACAGAGAGTTCAAGGATATTAATACTTTCATGGATGAACTGAAAAAGGTTTTGGAGTAGAGGAAGAAAAATGGCAGCAGTAACAGGAACCGGTATGGACGGTAAGCAAAGCAGTCTGACCGAGGAACAAAAGAAAATTTTGGAAAAAGCAAGAAAACCAATGGAAACGGCAAACAAATTCAGATTATTGTTTTTGTTTGCCGGTCTGTTAGTGCTTTTGTTCATTTTTTTCGGAAACAAAGTCTGGCAGGGAATTGCGTGGTATGATAATACGGTGCAGCACCTGTATCAGTTCCTCTTGTGGGATGTATTTTTTATGCTGCTTTCCACATTCATTAAGTTTGGATATGCGGTAAGATACAATAAGATTGTAAAGAGTTTATAGAAAATGTTGCATTTTTTATAAATTTTGTATACAATAGTCATGCGTTAAATAATTAACGTAACAACTTAATAATTTAAGAGAAAGGAATTAAAGACATGAAAAGAAAAGGATTAAAAAGCCTTCTTCTGGTATTCGTGTTGACGACACTTGCTATTGCACTGAGCGCATGTTCAGGTGATAAGGAAGCAGAGAATTCTTCTCAGATTACCATCGGTATTCCTCAGGATTTAGAGGATAGTCTTGACCCCCACAAGGCAGTGGCGGCAGGAACTAAGGAGGTACTGTTTAACCTGTTTGAAGGACTGGTTAAACCGGCAAGCGATGGTAGTTTCATCCCGGCGGTTGCAAGTGCATACGAGGAATCAGAGGGCGGCAAGGTCTACACCTTTACATTGCGTGATGGTGTGAAGTTCCACGATGGTAGTACGGTAACGGCAGAGGATGTTAAGTTTTCACTTGATAAGTGCGCCGATGCCAGTGCAGGAGAACCTCTGGTAGCGGCGTTTTCTAATATAGAAAGCATCACTATTGCAGATGAGAAGACCATTGTGGTTACATTGAAGGAAGCAGATACGGAATTTCTGGCTTATATGACCACAGCAATTATTCCTGCTTCCAATGAAGAGCCGGATACCAATCCCATAGGTACAGGCCCCTACAAGTATGTATCACGTTCCCCGCAGGAGAACTTTGTAGTGGAGAAGTTTGATGAATACTGGGGAGAACCTGCAAATATTGAGCATGTTACATTTAAGATTTGTGCAAATGCAGATTCTATTGTAATGGACCTTGAGGGTGGTTCCATCGATATGTTTGCCAGAGTAACTGCAAGTCAGGCGGCAGAGTTATCTGATCAGTTTGAAGTACTGGAAGGAACCATGAATCTGGTACAGGCATTGTACTTAAATAATGCAGAGGCACCTTTTGATGATGTGAGAGTACGTCAGGCACTGTGTTATGCAATTGACCCTTCCGAAATTATGCTGATGGTATCAGACGGAAAAGGGACAGAAGTTGGAAGCAGCATGTTCCCTGCATTCTCCAAATATTATATGGAGGAACTGAATGATACCTATAATCAGGATATTGAAAAGGCTAAGGAACTGTTAAAAGAAGCAGGATATGAAGATGGATTTTCTTTTACAATTACCGTTCCTTCCAATTATCAGCCACACATCGATACGGCACAGGTATTGGTTGAAGAGTTTAAGGCAATTGGTGTAAATGCAGAGATTCAGCTGATTGAATGGGACAGCTGGCTCAGTGATGTATATCAGAACAGACAGTTCCAGTCTACAGTAGTGGGAGTGGACGCTTCCAATCTGACAGCAGCATCCATGCTGCAGAGATTTACTTCGGATTCAGGCAAGAACTTTATTAATTACAGCAATACAAATTACGATGCGGCATTTAATCAGGCAATTTCAAGTACAGATGACGCAGAAAAAACTAAGTTTTATAAGGAATGTGAACGCATTCTGTCTGAGGACGCAGCAAATGTTTATATTCAGGATCTTCCTGAATTTGTGGCATTGAATAAAAAGTATACAGGATATGAGTTTTATCCTTTGTATGTACAGGACATTGCCAAATTAAAATTGGCAGAATAAAGATTTACCTTTGTGAAACGCAGGAGGACAAAGAGATGAAGTATGTAGGCAAAAAGCTGGTAACAATGTTTTTGACCCTATTTGCAGTGACGCTCTTTGTCTTTCTTGCGTTTCATGTGATTTCGGGAGACCCTGCGACTTCCATGCTGGGAACCGAAGCAACTCCTGCCAAAGTAGCAGCGCTTAGGGAGGAGATGGGCTTAAATGATCCGGTTCTGATTCAGTATGGCAGATGGGCAGCTGATTTTTTGAAAGGGGATTTGGGAGTTTCCTATAGCTACCGGATGCCGGTAGGAGAAATGGTGTTAGATAAAATCCCCGTTACAATGACATTGACAATTCTTGCTTTTCTCATGATGGTGGTCATAGCAATTCCGTTTGGAATCTATACAGCCAGACATGCGGGAGGCGTTATTGATAGAGCAATTTATGTGATAAATCAGGTAATCATGGCAATTCCACCTTTTTTTTCAGGAATATTGATTACCCTGTTATTTGGACGTATATTTAAGCTTTTTACTCCGGGGGCTTATGTATCCTATGAAAAAGATTTTTTGGGATTTGTAGGTTATTTGTTTTTTCCGGCGCTTGCCATTGCGTTACCTAAGGCTGCTATGGCAGTGAAACTTCTTCGAAGTTCTGTAATTGGCGAGTCTAAGCTGGATTATGTGAGAACGGCCTACAGCAGAGGAAACCGAACAAGTGATGTGCTTTACCGGCATGTGTTAAAAAATGCACTGATACCGGTAGTTACCTTTCTGGGAATGGCACTTGCAGATATGATTGCGGGTAGCATCATCATTGAGCAGGTGTTCAGTATTCCGGGGCTTGGAAGGATTCTTTTAACGTCTATTTCCAATAGAGATTACCCGGTGGTAATGGCAATTATTGTATGTATTGCGGTACTTGTACTTGTGGTGAATATGATTGTGGATCTGGTCTACGGATTGATTGATCCCAGAATTTCGGTGGAATAACATCATGAAAGATAGAAAAAAGAAAAATTACAACTTAATTGTTGGAGGAACCATTACGGGGATGACTTTGCTGTTTGTTCTGATTGGAATGTTTTATACGCCCTATGATCCCAATGTAATGGATGCTTCTGCTAAGTTTGCAGGCATCTCTGCTAAGCACCTTATGGGGTGTGATAATTTTGGCAGAGATATCTTAAGCCGTGTCATGAAAGGCGCTGGAACTACGCTCGGTGTTGCGGCAGGCACAGTGTTAATCGGAACTTTTTTTGGGGTAATCGTGGGAGCGGTAACCGGATATTTTGGGGGCATTCTGGATGAGATACTGATGCGGATCAATGACGCTGTCTTTGCATTTCCAAGTATTTTGCTTGCACTTGTTTTTATCAGCCTTTTGGGGAGCGGAACCTATCAGGTAGTGATTGCGTTAGGGATAGCATTTATTCCCAGTTTTGCCAGAATTGTGCGGAGCGAATTTATCAAGTACAAAAATATGGACTATATAAAGAATGCCAGACTGCAGGGCGCAGGGCATTTGAGGATTATGTTCGTACATATTCTGCCTAATACCTTTACAGTGCTTCTGTCTGCCATCATGATTGGGTTTAACAATGCGGTGCTGGCAGAAGCAGGGATGAGTTTTTTGGGGATTGGTGTGCAGCCGCCGCAGGCAAGTCTTGGAAGAATGCTTTCAGAAGCACAGAGCTATCTGATGCGAGCTCCTTTTTATGCCATATTTCCGGGCGTGACAATTGTTCTCATGGTTTTGGGATTCAGTCTACTGGGGGATGCATTGAAAAGAGAAGAGTAAAGGTATGGATAAGGATGGAAAAAGAACTTTTATTGCAGGTTAAGAATTTAAATATTGAGTTTCATGACCACCTGATACCGGAAACCGTGGTGTATGATTTTGATTTGGAACTGCGAGAGGGAGAAATCGTAGGATTAGTGGGAGAATCGGGATCGGGCAAGTCAATGAGCGCGCTTGCCATTGCAGGTCTGCTCAGCCGTCGCGACATGAAGAAAAGGGGACAGATCCTGTTTCACGATACAGACCTTCTCTCCTGCGGACGTGATGTGCTTCGCAAAATTCAGGGAAATGAGATTGGAATTATCTTTCAGGAGCCCATGACTTCTTTAAACCCGGTAAGGAAGATTGGCTGGCAGGTGGAAGAATCATTGCGTATTCATACGGATTTAAGCAGAACGGAGCGTTATCAAAGAGCCATAGAAATGTTGAAGAGTGTGGAACTTGAGGATGCAGAAAGAATTTATCATCAGTATCCTCACGAGCTTTCAGGAGGAATGCGGCAGAGGGTTATGATTGCAGCTGCTATGATTTGTAATCCCAGAATTTTGATTGCCGATGAACCGACAACTGCGCTGGATGTAACCATTCAGGCACAGATTGTTGAACTTTTAAAGCGAATGAATAAGGAAAAACAGACTGCTATCCTGTTTATTTCCCATGATTTAAGCCTTGTGAAGCAGCTCTGTGAACGTGTAATTGTAATGCAGGGCGGATATGTTGTGGAAACCGGAGCGGTACAGGAAATTTTTGACGCTCCAAAAGAAGATTATACAAGAAAACTGATAGCGGCAATTCCCAAAGTGGTAAGAAAGAACGCTTGAGGAAGAACCATAAAAGAATGGAAATAAGAAAATGATGATGCCGGAAAAAGAAGAAATCCTTACGGTGAATGCAGTCAATGTATTTTACAAGGACAGCAGGAAAGGGATTTTAAAAAAAAATAACCAAGTGCATATACTTAAGGACATTTCCTTTTCCATGAAGGAGGGGGAAATTCTGGGGCTGGTAGGAGAGAGCGGGAGTGGAAAATCCACTCTTGCCAAGGCAATTTTAGGGCTTATTCCTTATGAAGGTGAGATTAAACAGTCCTCGTCCTTTCCACAGATGGTATTTCAGGACCCTTATGGTTCTCTGAATCCTGCTAAAAAGATAGGCTGGAGCTTAGAAGAACCATTGAAGCTTAGAGGAGGGATGGATGCCCCACAGCGAAAGCAGAGGGTACAGCAGATGCTTGAGATGGTAGGATTGGACGAAAAGTTTGCAGAAAGATATCCGAATCAGCTTTCAGGAGGGCAGAGGCAGAGAATCTGTATTGCAGTGGCATTGATGCAGGAACCGAAGCTTCTGATTGCAGATGAACCGGTGTCTGCTCTGGATGTGACGATTCAGGCACAGATTTTGGAACTGTTTGAAAAGATTCACCGGGAAATGGGGCTCTCTATTTTGTTTATTTCCCACGATCTTCGTGTAGTCTACCAGATGTGTGACCGTGTAATGATCATGAAGGATGGGCAGATTGTGGAAAGCGGTCTGGTGGAGGAAGTTTATTTCCATCATCAGAGCAACTATACGGAGAGGCTGCTTAAAGCAGCAGGAATTGAGACTAATTGAGAACCTTCCCGAATAATGAGAATAAAATAATGTAGGGCTAAATTTTTTACCACTTATTCCGATATAAATTGTACAATGTAGAATTTATGGTTGTTATGTAAACAATTGTTGCAAATGCCCGATATTTGCTATATGATAAAATTAAGAAAGCATATCAGCGGATTTAGGTGAAAGGTGGTGAGAGTAGTGGCAATACAGTCATTAAGCGGATATGGTGGATTTTCATCCTATTATAAAATGTCTGAGATACCGGTGGTAAAATCGGAAGAGCTTCAGAAGCAGAAGATGCAGACAGATGGCGCAGTTCAAACAGAAGCCGGAAGGACAGATGCAGATTACTCTCGGACATCAATCCAATCGGCAACTGCTTCAAGAAGCAGGACGGCTGACCTTGAAAATATTTCCCTGACTTTTAACAGGGAAGAAAATTACGATTATATAGGAAGCGAGAGTGAGCTTGCCAATCTGGATGTACAGAAAGCAATTTCAGATATGCGTAAAGATCAGGTTTTACAGGAATATCAGTATTTTGTGGGAAATGCACAGAGCTTCCTTCAGGGAACAGAAGATGGAGTGGTAATTCCAAAGCTTTCGGAATAAATGAAACACCTTGCCAAATGGCAGGGTGTTTTGTACAATATAAGAAGAATCTGCTGTATAAAGGCAGCATCAGGAAGGAAGATTTATGCTGGAACGTTTTTACCCGGATATTTACATCAGTTCTACTTATCAAATAGATTTTCAAAGCTATTATGACGCCGGTTATCGGGGCGTTATTTTTGATATAGACAATACACTGGTTCCTCATGGTGCCCCTGCAGATGAAAGAAGTATTGCACTTTTTAACAGCCTGAAGGCAATGGGATTTAAAATTCTTTTATTGTCTAACAATAAGGAGCCCCGGGTCAGAACGTTTAATGATGCGGTTCAGGTTTCCTACATTTTTAAGGCAGGAAAACCCGGAAGAAAAGGATATCAGAGGGCAATGGAACTGCTGGGAACGGATGCAGGTAATACACTTTTTGTTGGAGATCAACTGTTTACTGATGTGTGGGGTGCCAGAAACACCGGAATCTTTTCCATATTGGTACAGCCCATAGACAAAAAAGAAGAAATTCAAATTGTATTGAAGCGGTATCTGGAAAGAATTGTACTTGCTTCTTACCGGCGCAGATGTCAAAAAACAGGCAGAGTTTTTTTGCTGAAAAAGGAAGACAGTTAAGGGTAAAAGCTCTGGACACATAGAAATGGAGAAGGATATGATAATTGACGGACATACAAGAACCTGTGGACTTATTGGAAATCCCGTGGAACATACGATGTCACCTATGATACATAATACATTGGCAGAAAACCTGGGACATGATCTTGTTTATGTTCCCTTTCATGTGGAGGAAGGCAGACTTACAGATGCAGTAAAGGGTGCATTTGCATTGAATGTGCTGGGTTTGAATGTGACAGTGCCATATAAAAGTCAGATTCTTTCTGATCTTACAGAGATAGATGAACTGGCAGAGAAGATTGGCGCCGTCAATACGTTGGTGCGCAGGGAGGATGGATTTAAAGGATACAATACGGATATGCCGGGACTATACCGCGCTATGTGCAGTGAAGGGATCAGGATAGAGGGGGAAGAAGTGATACTGCTTGGTGCAGGAGGAGCAGCCCGGGCAGTGGCGTTTCTTTGCGCCTTCAGAAATGTCTCTAAGGTTTATATGCTGAACCGTTCTTTGGAAAAGGCAGAGGCTGTCGCAGCGGAAGTCAATGAAAAGACGGGAAGAAGCTGCATTTGTCCCATGGCACTTTCCGATTATCCCAAGCTCCCGGATCATAAGTTCCTTGCTATTCAGGCAACCAGCGTGGGACTTTATCCGGATGTGGACAAGGTTATCATAGAAGATGAGGCGTTTTACCGAAAGATTCATACGGGATATGATCTGATTTATAAGCCCTCACAAACCCGGTTCATGAAGCTGGTAAGAGCGCAGGGGGGAAAAGCATATCATGGGCTTAAGATGCTTCTGTATCAGGGAGTTATTGCTTACGAACTGTGGAATAATGTTTCAGTGCCGGAAGAAATGGCGCTTCAGGTTTATGAGGCAATGAAAGAAAAAATGGGAATGAAGGAAGCAGATGAAAGATAATATTATTTTGATAGGGTTTATGGGCTGTGGTAAGACCAGTGTGGGGATCAGGCTGTCCTACCAGCTGAAACGCACTATGATCGATACGGACAAGTGGATTGAGCAAAAGCAGAAGATGACGGTATCAGAAATTTTTGATGCATATGGAGAAGAGAATTTTCGGGCTATGGAGACGCAGTGCCTTAAGGAATTGCTCAAGACGACAGAACATCAGATTATTTCAGTAGGCGGCGGACTGCCTATGAGGGAAGAAAATCATGAGTTGTTGAAACAGCTGGGAACGGTTTATTACCTGAAGGTAAGTCCTCAGACCGTTTATGAAAGATTAAAGACAGATACTACGAGGCCGCTATTGCAGGTGGAGAATCCAAAGGAGCGGATACAAAGTCTGATGGAATTACGCAGTCCTGTTTATGAGAAATGTGCGGATAGAATTATTGATGTTTCAGAGAAATCTGTTGAAGAGATTTTAGAACAGATAGAGAAGGGGGAAAGCATATGAAACTTTTAGTGATTAATGGACCGAATCTTAATTTTTTGGGAATCAGAGAAAAAAATGTGTATGGGACAAAGAATTATGATGACCTCCTGAAAATGATTGGAGAGAAGGGGGAAGCCTGTGGGATTTCCATTGAAGTTTTCCAGAGCAATCATGAGGGAGCAATCATCGACAGAATTCAGGATGCCTACGATGACGGAACGGATGGAATCATAATTAACCCGGGAGCATATACCCACTATAGCTATGCCATCCGGGATGCGTTGTCAAGCATCACGCTGCCTAAGGTGGAAATTCACATTTCCGATATTACAAAACGAGAGGAATTTCGCAAGACTTCAGTGACAGCACCGGCGTGTGATGAGCAGATTTACGGACATGGGCTGGAGGGGTATCTTGAGGCAATTGATTTCATTCTGGAGCTGAAGCGGTAGAAGCTGTTACATTTTTTTTGTATTCTACTAAGAAAGTGGTTGAAAAATATCACTTTTTATATTAAACTGGTAAAGAATTATAACGTGAAAATTTTAGGAGGAATATTTTATGATTTCTGCAGGTGATTTCAGAAATGGTATTACAATTGAATTAGATAATAACGTTTACCAGATTATTGAGTTCCAGCATGTAAAGCCCGGTAAAGGAGCGGCTTTTGTCAGAACCAAACTGAAAAACATCAAGAGTGGCGGCGTAGTGGAAAAGACTTTCAGACCTACTGAAAAGTGTCCACAGGCACGTATTGATAGAAAAGATATGCAGTACTTATATTCAGATGGAGAACTGTATAATTTCATGGACGTTGAAACTTATGACCAGATCGCATTAAACTCCGAAACAGTTGGCGATGCGCTTAAGTTTGTCAAAGAAAATGAAATGGTTAAGGTATGTTCTCACAATGGAAATGTATTTTCCGTAGAACCTCCTCTGTTCGTAGAGTTAGAGATCGTTGATACAGAACCCGGATTTAAGGGAGACACAGCAACAGGTGCAACCAAGCCTGCGAAGGTAGAAACCGGAGCAAATGTAAATGTACCTTTGTTTGTTGAAATGCATGATGTAATTAAGATCGATACCAGAACAGGTGAGTACCTTTCCAGAGTATAATGAACTGATCGTCCGTTTATCAATGGATAAGCTTGAAAGACAATGATTGATTTCATTGTCTTTTTTTGTTGCCTGATGGGGACGTCTACAGTTACTGATAACATATTATTTTGAAAGAATGAGGTATCTATGAATCACACATCTATGAATTTCACATCATTTACACAAATCATTTTACAGAAATTACAGAAAATGCTGGGAGAGAACTATACAGTGTTTTCCCATACAGTCAGAAAAAACAATGGAGTGGAACTGACGGGAATCGTCGCAAAGAGGATCGGACACTGCGCATCGCCGACTATTTATATTGACCGCTTTTATAAGGAGAATCTTTCCGGAGAGGAGATCCAAAAGATAGTGACCGCTCTGTATGATGAGTTTCAGGCAGCAGAATTTGAGGATGAAATTGATCTTTCTGATTTTACTGAATTTGATAAGGCAAAAGAAAAGCTGGCATTTAAACTGATTCATGCAGAAAAGAACAAGGAGCTTTTAAAGACGGTTCCCCATAAACGGTTTTATAATCTGGCGGTTGTGTTTTACTATACTGTGAAGGAAGCACCTTTTTTCGGGCAGGCTGTTATTTTAGTACACAACAGCCATATGGAAAAATGGAAAACCAATGAAAATGAATTGTTTAAAATAGCAATGGACAATACACCAAAATTATTTCCAAGTAAGATTGACAGTATGGAAAACGTGATGAAGGAAATTATCGCTGAAACACTCAAGGCAGATAAAACCAATGCCGATTTGCCGGATGATGAGGTGCTCAGTAATTTTCTTGAAGAAACACTTCCCATGTATGTGCTTACGAATAAACAAAAACTTTATGGAGCCGCGTGTATGCTCTATCCGGGTGTACTCAAGGAATTTGCAGAAAAAAAGGGTCAGGATTTTTATGTGCTTCCAAGCTCTGTACACGAGGTGATTCTTGTGCCGGCAAATGCAGCATCTGATTCTGAAACACTTCAGAATATTGTAACAGACATCAACAGAACGCAGGTGGCAGAGGATGAGGTGCTGGCAGATTCCGTCTACTATTACATAAGAAGCAGAGACAAGGTGGTGCTGCTTTCCTGATTCTGGCAGGGCAGTTCACAGTTTTTTTATAATTGATAACTAGACAATCCAGGAGGCATATGTTATTATATTCAAGGTGATGTAACAAATTTGTAATATTTATTTGCACCCGTAGTCTAACGGATAGAACGAAGGCCTCCGACGCCTTTAATGCAGGTTCGATTCCTGTCGGGTGCATTTGCATCACCTTGAATATAGACTCGAATCTAACAAATTTGAGTTATTTGAATTTGCAGAGCAAATTCGGGCACTTGGTTTTAAGTGCATAAAATGACAGAGAAAGGAAAGCTATGAAACATTTAGATCAGAGCAAAATGCATGAGCTTAAAGAAAAATTCATGACCGGCAGAGACTGGGTTATGGATCACAGCAAGATTGTAATGCCTCTTGTTCTTGTTGTTTGTGTGCTGCTTACAATTCTGATTGCATTGAATGCTAATCAGAGGGAAGCGCTTGAAAAAGAAGCACAACAAGCCGCAATGGCAGTAGCCTCCGAAGGATCCGGAGCTTCCGTAGAAGGGCTGGAATCCCCCACCTTTGCATTAGAAGAAAATGCATATCCTGAAATAAATAACCTTGTCCGCACCTATTATGATGCACAGGCATCGGGTAATATTGAAACAATAACCTCCCTGAATTCTTATTTGAATGAGATTGAGACGATACGAGTTCAGGAACTCAGCAAGTATATTGAAGATTATCCGGTATTGACGGTGTATACCAAGCCCGGATTGTCTGAAAACTCCCATGTGGCATATGTGTATTCGGAAGTAAAGTTTGTAGATGTAGATCAGACTTTGCCGGGAATGCAGACCTACTATGTAAGTATAGGTGAAGATGGAAACTATGTGATCAATGATGGCACTTATGATGATACCATATGGAATTACATCAAAGAAGTGACCCTTCAGGATGATGTGGTGGATTTAAATAACAAGGTTGTTGTGGAATACAATGATCTTCTTGCAGGAGATGAGGAACTTAGCGAATTCATTGCTTATCTGAAAGAGAAGATTAACGAAGAGGTAGGCGAGATTTTGGCGGAAGCAGAGCAGCCGGAGAATAATACGGATATAGAGGTGGCAGAGGCAGAACAGACAGAAGAAGAGGCGGTTTCGGAAGAGGTACAGAATGTTATCAAAACCGTAAAAACCACTGATGTTGTAAATATCAGAAGCTCCGACAGTGAGGAAGCTGATAAACTGGATAAGGCACAGATTGGTCAGGAATTTACCCTGCTTGAAGAGAAAGGCAATGGCTGGAGCAAGGTAGAATATGATGGCAGAGAGGCATATATCAAGAGCGATTATCTTGAAGTTGTCTCAGAGGAAACAGTAGAAGCCGACGAGACTCAGGAAACAGAGGAAACGGAGGATACACAGACAGCATCATCAAATGAGACCTCTACGGGTACCGTCAGAGTCATTGAAAGTGTCAGAGTCCGCAAGAGTGCAAGCACGGATTCGGATTCACTGGGAACAGTGTATGCCGGTGAGAAGCTGGACTTACTCATGAAACAGGCAGACGGATGGTGTAAGGTCAAGTACAAAGGACAGACAGCCTATGTAAAGTCGGAGTATGTAGAATAAGTCGAAACAGGTAATAAGCATAGGAAAAGCATTTTATTTTGTAAGAAATTGTTGTATACTTACAGAGTAAAGTGCTTTTGTTTTTATATTGGGAGGTAGAGTATGCTGGGAAAATTTAATGTGGGTATTTTAGGAACCGGAAAAATGGCAGGGATCATGGCAGAAACCCTTAATAAAATGAAGGGAGTTAAGCCGTATGCTGTTGCATCCAGAGAAAAGGTCAAGGCAGATGTGTTTGCAGGAAAATACGGATGTAAAAAGGCATATGGCTCTTATGAAGAATTGGCAGCAGATAAAAAGGTGGATTTGATTTACATTGCAACCCCTCATTCAGAGCACTTTGCAAATGCCCAAATGTGTATTGAGAATGGGAAACCGGTACTTTGTGAGAAAGCATTTACGGCAAATACAGCGCAGGCAGAAGAGTTGTTTAAGCAGGCAGAGGAGAAAGGTGTGTTTATCACAGAAGCAATTTGGACGCGCTATATGCCCATGCTCACAACGATTCGTGAAGTCATTGGAAGCGGTGTAATAGGAGAGCCAAGGACGTTGACAGCCAACCTTGGTTATGTAATTAATGACAAACAACGCCTTTATGATCCTGCACTGGCAGGAGGGGCACTCTTGGACGTAGGTGTGTATCCGCTTAACTTTGCATTGATGATATTTGGTGACAGCATCGATAAGATAATTTCCAACTGTACTTACACCGAAAGCGGAGTGGACGAGCAAAACAGCATTACCTTACAATATACAGATGGAAAAGTAGCACATCTGAACAGCTCTATGGTTTCTTTAAGTGACAGGATGGGTGTGGTATACGGAACCAAGGGTTATATTGTGGTAGAAAATATCAATAACTTTGAAAGTGTAGCAGTGTATGATCCTTCTTATAAGCGGGTGGGCTTTTACAAATGCCCTAAGAAAATATCCGGCTATGAATATGAGGTTATGGCAAGCATAAAAGCAATTCAAAATCATCAGCTTGAGTGCGAGGAAATGCCTCATAGTGAAACCATTCGTGTGATGAAAATTATGGACGGTCTTCGCAAGGAATGGGGAATTACATATCCTTTTGAAAAGACAGAATAAAATCTTGATATCAGGAAAGAATAAAACAGGATGGATTATTTTCCATCCTGTTTTTGCTCAATAAGAAACGCTGTTTCCATAGAGCAGGAGCATTTGAACTCAGAATTGTAGAAAGTGCAGGAAGGTATGGAAATAAAATGAGAAGCGATGATGTAAAGGTTTTGCAGGAAGTCCAGAGGAATACGAAAATGGCAATGAAAGCCATCGATACAATCAGTGAAAAGGTTTATGATGAAGAACTATCTATGCAGATTTCCCGAGAGGCCATGAAATATGGGGACATCTATAATAAAGCAACTGACAGGCTGCTGCAGGGGAAGGCATCCTCCTATAAAGAAACAGGATTTCAGGACATGATGCTTAAAGGTGGTGTGCGTGCCAACACAATGCTCAATACCAGTACCAGTCATATAGCAGAATTATTGATACAGGGGTCTAACAGAGGGCTGACCAGCATGTGGAAGGCAATCAACCATCATGAAAATGCAGGAAATCTTTCTATGGAAGTGGCTAAAGAACTGATGGATTTTGAGGAGAAAAATATTGAAAGATTAAAAAAATTCTTGTGATTTTTTATGTCACGTTATATAATACACTATAGGCAAAGAAGTCAAGTACACAGGATGAAATGCCTGTGTATTTTTGTATGGTATTTGAAGTGCCAAGTGTTTTTTTAAGCAACATTGTATACAAGAATACCGTACCACAAATATACTAAACTAAAGGAGGACATTTCAAATGTCATATGTTGATGAAGTATTTCAGATGGTAGTTGAGAAGAACCCTGCACAGCCTGAATTCCATCAGGCAGTAAAAGAGGTTCTTGAATCCCTCAGAGTTGTAATCGAAGCAAATGAGGAAGCCTACAGAAAAGATGCACTGCTGGAGAGATTAGTGACTCCTGAAAGACAGCTGCTTTTCAGAGTTCCCTGGGTAGATGACAAGGGACAGGTTCAGGTAAACAATGCATTTCGTGTACAGTTCAACAGTGCAATCGGACCTTACAAGGGAGGTCTTAGATTACATCCCAGTGTAAATCTTGGTATTATCAAATTCCTTGGTTTTGAACAGATTTTCAAGAATTCTTTAACAGGACTTCCTATCGGCGGCGGTAAAGGTGGTTCCGACTTTGATCCTAAGGGTAAATCAGACAGAGAAGTAATGGCATTCTGCCAGAGCTTTATGACAGAGCTGCACAAGTATATCGGTGCAGACACTGACGTTCCTGCCGGTGATATTGGTACAGGTGCAAGAGAAATCGGTTATATGTATGGTCAGTATAAGAGACTTACCGGTTTATATGAAGGTGTTCTTACAGGTAAGGGCTTATCCTATGGCGGTTCCCTTGCAAGAACAGAAGCAACCGGATATGGATTATTATATTTAACAGAAGAAATGTTAAAATGTAACGGACATGACATTAGTGGAAAAACTGTTGCAATCTCTGGTTCAGGTAACGTAGCAATTTATGCTTGCCAGAAAGCACAGCAGTTAGGGGCAAAGGTTGTTACTGTATCCGATTCAACAGGATGGGTATATGATCCTGAAGGTATTGATGTTGCACTTCTCAAGGAAGTTAAAGAAGTTAAGCGTGCAAGATTAACAGAGTATGCAGCAGCAAGACCCAGTGCTCAGTATCATGATAAGGCAGCAGAAGGAACAAACCAGTGGTCAGTTAAGGTTGATATTGCGCTTCCTTGTGCAACGCAGAATGAGTTAAATCTTGAGGATGCCAAGACATTGGTTGCAAACGGATGCTTTGCAGTAGCAGAAGGCGCTAACATGCCTACAACCATTGAAGCTACAGAATACTTACAGGCTAACGGTGTTCTCTTTGCTCCTGGCAAGGCTTCCAACGCAGGTGGTGTTGCTACCTCCGCACTGGAAATGAGCCAGAACTCCGAAAGACTGAGCTGGACCTTTGAAGAGGTTGATGCAAAGCTTAAGAATATCATGGTTAATATCTTCCATAACCTTGATGATGCTGCAAAGAAGTATGGCATGGAAGGTAACTATGTTGCAGGTGCTAACATTGCAGGCTTCCT
>JAQXYZ010000049.1 GCA_029226935.1 Bacillota bacterium
GCCTGTTTCCCAAAATCCCGAAAGCTGTCATAGCCCCAGAAAGGATATCCGCAGGCGGTGCCCATCCCATCACGCTGAACTGCTATGGAGCGGGAAAATGTCAATAACAAGGTGGTTGCATCCTTTGTATGGACTTGATAAAATAAAAAATAAAAGATTTCATGGGAAAATAGAAAATGAACTGGAAAGGATTAAGCACTAGCCCCTGCAATCTGTGTCCCAGGGAATGTCTGGCAGACAGAAAAAGCGGACAAAGAGGATACTGCCTTGAGGATGACAGAATTTATGTGGCAAGGGCGGCTTTACATATGTGGGAGGAACCCTGCATTTCAGGAGAAATGGGTTCCGGCGCAGTATTTTTTTCGGGATGTAATTTAAGGTGCGTCTATTGTCAGAATTTTGAAATTGCGGCAGGAAGAAAGGGAAAAGAAATTTCTGTTTATAGACTTGCGGAAATTTTTTTGGAATTGCAGGACAAGGGTGCGGCAAACATCAATCTGGTAACACCGGATCATTATGTGATGGAGATAGCAGAGGCTGTCCTTCAGGCAAAAAAGATGGGACTGAAGCTCCCAATCGTATATAACGGAAGTGGCTATGAGAAAGAAGAAGTCATTAAAAATTTGTCGGGAATCGTAGATATTTTTCTGACAGATTTTAAATATATGGATACTGTGCTGGCAGAGAAGTATTCTAAAGCACCGGATTATCCGCTTGTGGCAGAAAGAGCCTTGGAGGAAATGGTGAAGATCGCGGGGGAGCCGGTATTTGATGAGATGGGGATGATGCAAAAGGGGGTCATCGTCAGACATCTCTTGTTACCGGGACACAAGAAAAATGCGAGGGATGTAATCCGGCATGTTTATGAAAAATATGGGGACAAGGTATATATCAGTTTAATGAACCAGTATACACCCTTTGAACGGCTGAAAGAAAATCAGGAATACCGGGAGCTGTGCAGGAAGGTTACCAGAAGGGAATATGAGGCAGTGATTAATTACGCCATCGAATTGGGAGTAAGAAATGCCTTTGTTCAGGAGGGAGAGACAGCGAAGGAAAGCTTTATCCCGGAGTTTGACGGCGAGGGAGTTTTTAAGGAGGATTTGTTATGAAGGATATGATGTTTCTTTACGGAAATAACGAAAACAATCAATATACAGTTCGAATAGAAATACAGCTTAAGGAATCTGTGGATGGTGGGGTACTTGAACATGCGGTTTCTGTGGCTGAAAAGAGATATCCTTATTTTAGGATTAAGGTTGTCAGGGATGAAAAGGGCGAACTTGATATTGTTTTCAATGACGCACCTATTTCCGTAACCCGAGGTGATGCGGCAGTATGTCTGGGAACGGAAAAGGCAAATTATCATTATGTTGCTGTGGCTTATAGTGAAAAAAATGTCTATTTTGATTTTTATCATGCCCTTACCGATGCCGCAGGGCTTATACCGTTTATTAAATCGGTGTTGTATTATTATTTTTCAGAAAAATACCATGTCGAAATTGCTTCAGACGGTATCAATCTTGTGGGAAGTGAAATTCCCTATGAGGAAATCTGTGATCCTGTGCCGCAGTTTTCAACTGAAGGTATAAAACCTTTTTATGAATATAAAAAGGTTCCTCAATTCGATTTTTATAACGATGGAGGGATGAAATTTTCCGAAGGCATTCTGTATCGCATTAAAATCAGAGAAGCAGATTTAATGAAATATGCCAAATCCAATGATGGTAGTCCAAATGCCATTTTTTCCGTTTTTTTATGCAAGGCAATTGCTCAAAAGCATCTGAATGTGGAGCTTCCCATTGTCGGGGGTGTTGCGATAAACTTAAGATCTGCCTATGGTCTTGCTGCAAATAATTATCATAATCTTGTCCAGGTGCTTCATCTGAAATATGATAAGGCTATCTGGAACTGGGATATTTCAAAGCTTTTGAGCTGTTCGCGGGGAATGATTTTTCTTCAGTCACAGCCGGAAAATTTTGTTGCAGGATATAGCAATAAAAACAAATTTTATGATTACATTGCGCAGCAAGGTACGGATGAAGAACGATGGAAAATAATAATGAACATAATGGAAAGCCATAATCTGGATACCTTTGACATAAGCTATGTCGGACGCGTTAACTGGGGTGCATTGGAAAGGTATATTGATGGTGTTTATAGTATATCATATCCCAGCAGAGGAAGAGGAATATCAGTCAAGATGAATGCAGTTAATGGATTTTTTACTATGACCTTTGTACAGAAGTTTACAGGTGATACTTATATAAAAAACTTTCTGAATGTTCTTAAAATGGAAGGGATAGAGTGCCTGGTTGAAGATCCGACACCGGTTGAGACTGCTAAAGTCTTAACTTATTGCAAATAATATAAAAGGAGCAATGTATGTGCAGCATATCATTTAATCAGAAAGAAAATGAATATCTGGTAAAACTGGAAGGGAGAATTGATTCCGACAATTCCCCAAATGTGGAACAAGCAATAAATCAGGCGATTCCCCAAGGAGAAAAAAGAAAAGTAACCATGGACCTTCTTAAGCTGGAATACATTTCCAGTGCAGGTCTCAGGGTCATTCTTAAGGCAAAAAGGAATTATCACGATGTAAAACTGGTCAACGTGCAGCCCGTTGTATATGAGGTTTTTGAAACAACCGGTTTCACAGCCATGATGCCGATTGCAAAGGTTTTGAGGGAGATTTCCCTTGAAGGCTGTGAGCAGATTGGGTATGGAATGACAGGTCTTGTATATCGGATGGATATAGATACGGTGGTAAAGGTGTTTTATCCCGAAATCAGTAAGGAAACGGCGGAAAGGGAAAGAAATTCTGCAAAAATTGCATTTACATGCGGATTTCCAACTGCAATTTCTTTTGAACTTGCTACCTGCAACGGCTGCTACGCAATTATTTTTGAACAGTTAAAAGCCAAAACAGTTTCTGAACTGATTAATGCTAACCCTGAAAAGGTAGAGGAATATGGGATCCGTATGGGAAGGCTGTTAAAGGAGATTCATTCCCTGAAGACGGAAGATGAAAGGCTTAATGATATCAAAGCTCTATACATAGAACGCAGCAGGAAAATGAGAGAATGGCTGACAGAGGATGAAACAGCGGTACTGGTAGGACTGTATGAAAGCTTACCGGATACCGGAACAATGCTTCACGGTGATTTTCACTCGAAGAATATTATGGAGCAAAATGATGAGCTGCTCATGATTGATATGGGGGATGTGGGTTATGGGCATCCGCTTTTGGATTGGGCAGGAGTTTATCTTACTCATATTGCAATCAATATTCAGGAGCCTAATGGAACGCTAAAGACTATTGGACTGGAAAAAGAAAAAGCAGACATCATCTGGCGCAAAATGCTGGAAACTTACTTTAATACTACGGATGATGATGTGATTGACCGGAAAGTGAAGCTAATCAGGCTTTACGGCATGGCAAAGAGCAGTCTTGTTCCTGTGCTTGCACCCAATTTTCCTGAACAATATAAGGAGAAAGTCATAGAGGTAACAAGGGAAACAGTCATTCCAATGATTAGGCAATACAATATGGAAATTGATTTTTAGCCTGAAGGAAGGGAGTAATAATGGGTAAGAAATCTGACTTTTTAATTAAAAAGGTTTTTTTGGGAAGCTTATCAATCATGATTTTGTCAGCTCTCACAGCGATACTGGGGATGTTGATAGACGGTGTGATTATCAGAAAATGCTTAGGAGCGGAAGCAATGGCTGCCTATGGAATTGCAAGTCCTGTGTTTATTCTGCTTTCTGCCATTTCAGGTATTTTTAGTTCCGGTACGCAGACCGTATGCGCAAGAAGTCTGGGAAGGGGAGATGTAGAGAATGCCAACAAATGTTTTTCTGCAACGATTGTTACAATAATATTGCTTGCGGTAGTTCTGGTTCCTGCTCTTTTTGCTTCAGGCAATTTACTTGCTACTCTGCTGGGGGCATCTGGAGAGGATCAGAATTTAGCGCCTTTTGTATCGGACTATATTAAAGGTCTGTCTTTGGGAATCCCATTTTTATGCTTCACTTCTTTATTTACGTCGCTGTTACATTTGGAGGGACGTAAGCAGCTTGCATTTATGACGACGGTAGTCAGTTCGGTAATCAATATAGCAGGAGATTTGCTGTGCGCTTATGTATTTAAGGGCGGTATGCTTGGCATGGCTCTGGCAACTTCCTTCAGTTATGTGGTATCAACAATAGTAATGCTGTGTTATTACTTACAAGGAAAAAGCACAATCAGGTTCTTATTTAAGAAAGCTGAGCTGTCTGCAATCAGGGAAGTAATTGTAGTTGGATTGCCCTCCGCCCTATCAAAGGTCTGCATGACGATGAGAAGTGTTCTGTTCAACTGGCTGATTCTTACCATATCCACTCAGGCTGCTTCCAGCGTATTTGCCATTCGGTCAAATCTGAACAATCTATATGGAGCAGTGGGGCTTGGAATTGGTATGAGCACTCTGGTTATCGGAGGTGTGGTAGTTGGAGAAGGAAGCCGTAAGGATACCAGAGAACTGCTGAAAACATCCATAAAATATGGTCTTTTATTCAATTTTATTATATGTGTAATTATTATCCTTTTTGCGGAGCAGTTAGTTGGAATCTATACGACAGATCCTGTAGAGGTAAAATTAGCTGTTCCGGCGCTTTGCTTCAGTGCACTTGGTGTGCTGCTGAATACAGTTAATACCATATTCATGAATTATTTCCAGGCGATAAAGAAAATGAAGCTTACTCATTTGGTATGTCTGCTTGATAATTTTGTTTTTTCATGTCTTGCAGCGGTAGTTTTAGGTTTTGCATTTAATATTAATGGTATTTGGGCGGCTTTTGCGGTGGGAGAAATCCTGATGCTGATAACCATATTTTTCCTTGCGTGGAAGCATGTAGGGCATATGCCTAAGTGTCTGGATGACTTCATGTTTCTTCCTGAAAACTTTGATGCTGCGCAGGAGGATCGAATGGAATTCTCATGCCAGGATATGGACAGCGTGATTGAGGCATCAAAGTCTGTTTATGATTTTGCTTTGCGAAAAACCGGGAATAAGAAAAAAGCAATGTTAGTTGCACTGAGTATTGAAGAATTGGCGGGAAATGTTATCCAATGGGGGTTCGAATCCAATAAAAAGAATGTGATTGATATCAGAATTACATATCAAGATCAGTTGACTCTTCGTATTCGTGACAACTGCAAGCCTTTTAATCCGAAGAAATGGCTGGAAATGCATCATCCTTCAGAGGATGATACTGTTTCAAATTATGGAATCAGAATGACGGTTCAAATGATGAAAGATATTCAGTATATGAGTACATTGAACCTGAATAATTTACTTATAAAATTGTAGAAGAATTATAAAATAGCAGATTAATAGATATTGAATCCTCGCGTGTATAAAATTTTTCCATTTACAGATACTATTTCAAGAAACGAAAAGTACAGGGTAAATGGAGGAAATTTATGAAAGCAACAGGAATTGTTCGTAGAATAGATGATCTGGGTCGTATTGTAATCCCCAAGGAGATCAGACGGACGCTCCGCATAAGAGAGAGTGATCCTTTGGAAATATTTACTGACAGAGAAGGCGAGATTATATTAAAGAAGTATTCCCCAATCGGCGAAATGAATACATTTGCAAAGCAGTACGCAGAAAGCCTTGCACAGGTATCGGGACGGACGGCACTGATTGCGGACAGAGACCAGTTTATTGCGGTGGCAGGAGGATATAAAAATTTCCTTGGAAAATCAATCGGCAGGGAACTGGAAGAAAAACTGAACAAGCGAGAGATGATCATCGCATCTAAGGGGGATTCCAATTTTATTCCCCTTACGCAGGAAATAACAGACGAATTTGAACAGGAAGCAATCAGTTCCATTATCTGTGAGGGAGATATGATAGGTGGAGTTATCCTGATTGATAATGGAGAAAAGGGGAAAATGGGAGAAGTAGAGCAAAAGCTAATTCAGTCTGCTGCCGGATTTTTGGGAAGACAAATGGAACAGTAAAACAAAATGCCCATGCCATAGTATTTAAATATGGCAACGGGCATCTTCTTTGTTATACATAATCAATGCTTCGCGGCAGCAGGAACAGCCCATTTCATAATAATCAGTAGAGGTACGGTTCAGACGTTCCAAAGATATGGAGCGGTTCGCCTTTTTGGGCTGGTCATGGATAAAGATAATTTCGTCCGTGTCGTATTCTTTATCCAAGTCAGGATCATCCTCCTCTTCATAATAAGGATCAAAGAGAAGAACACGGTCATCTTCGATGCCTGTCAGCAGAACATAGTGACCGACATCAAGAAAAAGATGAAGAACGACAACAGCGCCGTTTTCTAAGGCCGTCATAATCTGATTCCCCGGAGTAAGGGATACCTTTTCCCCGGAATAAAATTCACAGTAAAGAGGGAAATTTTTTACTCTGCTGAAATGGTTGAGCCAGCTGCAGATGTAATTCATGGCAGCTGCAGAGGTACCATGCTTACAGATTTCCCCATTTTCATCATAGGTATCCATGCTGTAAAGCATGATAAACTTTACAATGTCAGGATAGATATCTTCGCGCTCAAAAAGATAACGGATTCCGTTGAGCAGGGTAACCGGCCCACAATCGTATTCTGATGTTTGATAGCACAGCAGGTTTTTCATATGTTTACTCCGTATAAATTATGATAGTAATAATTGTATCAGAAAAATTGATTGTAATATAACCCTGTTTATGTGATTTGTCAAGGCAGAAGCAGATGACTGGCAGCGCACATATAATAGTTTTATCCGATAACCGGTTATAGGAAAAAAGATTGGGAAAAAATATTGACATTTAGAGGGTGGAACAGTATAGTTTAACCAACTATTTGTAAACTGTAAACGGCATAAACGTATGGGATGAAAACAGACATATGCCGTTTCGGAATGGAGGAGAAAATGAAAAGATTTATAAAAAAAGTGCTCAGCATTACTTTGACAGCGGCGCTTGCTCTGTCACTTGCCGGCTGCGGAAAGAGCAGTGATGGCAGCAGTGAGCAGCCTAAGACGGATCAGGCCGCTTCATCAGTCAAGACGATTAATGTAGGAGTGACCGATTCGCTGGGTGGTGTAAACCCATTCGTAATTGATCAGACAGAAATTAACAAGTATGCTGTAGGACTGATGTTCTTACCTCTGGTAGAGCTTGACAATGATTTGAACTTCCAGAATATGTTGGCAGATTCAATTACCACAGAGGATAATATCAATTTTGTCGTACACATCGATGATGAGGCTACATGGTCAGATGGAACTCCGGTTACCGCAGCTGACGTGGAATACACTGTTAGACGTCTTGCCAGCCCGGTTGTAAATAATACTACTCTGATGCTGTATGCCTTTGAGGGTACGGATGACAGCGGTTTTGTAGAAGAAGGCGCGGAGAGCATTTCAGGTGTCCAGGTTATTGATGATAAGACCGTTCAGTTTACATCCAAATATCCTATGGCACTTACTACCTTTGAAAATACTTATGCAAGATACATTCATACCATGCCCAAGCATATAATTGAGAAGTTTAGCGAACAGGAACTGTTATCAGCGGATTGGTTTAACCATCCCGATGTCATCAGTGGTCCGTTCTTCCTGACAGCTTATGACAATGATCACTATATTTCTTACACAGCAAATGCAGATTATTGGAAAGGCACTCCGAAGATTGATAACCTGAATATTAAGATTGTAGATGCAAGCCAGATTTATTCCGGTCTTCAGTCCGGTGAAATTGATATTACCCATCACACCATGACGGCAATTCCCCAGGAAGATTATGACAGCATCGAAGCACTTGAAAATGTAACGACTGTATATGGAGCACCGATTACGAATCAGTCTGCATTTATCCAGACTGCAAACATCCCCGATGCAAGAGTACGTCAGGCGCTGGTTTATGCTATTGACAGACAGAAGCTGGTGGATGAACTGTTAAAGGGACATGGAGAAGTGGTAGACGGTTTCCTTTCATCAGCAAGCCCGTTCTTCGATGAAACCATTACACCGATTTCTTATGACCCTGAAAAGGCAAAAGAGCTTCTTGCAGAAGCCGGATGGGATGGTTCCCAGACACTTCGTTTCTATGTAAATTCAGGTGACAGCACTTTTGTAAACGGTGCACAGGTACTTGTGGCACAGTGGGCAGCAGTTGGAATTAAGGTAGAGGTTCAGACAGTTGATCTTGCAACTTTGATGACAGTTGCAGGAAGCAAGGATTACGATATTATGGCAGTACAGTATACTTATGCGCCGGTTGATCCTTATCCCGATGTGTCATGGCTTCTTAGTGGCGAAGGCAGCTGGACCGGCTACGCAAATGATGAAATAAACGAAGCACTGACAGGTACACAGCTGACCAGTGATGTGGAAGAGATTAAAGCACTGTATTCAACTGTAGACAAAAAGGTACAGGAGGATGTACCTATGTTTTCTGTATATATCCTGAGCGCGCAGGGTGCAGTAAGCAACCGCATCAGCGGAGCACAGCCCAGTGCATATGGCTTCTTCAACGATGTTCAGAACTGGACGGTTGTAGAATAAACGAAATATATGGCAAAAGCAGTTGCCATGGATAAGAACTGTGAGGGAAAGCAATGTCGCATTTATTGGAAGTAAAAGACCTTACCACTGCATTTACCGGTGATTATGGTACAAATATCAGTGTAGATCATATCCGGTTTTATGTAGATGAGGGGGAGGTCGTATGCATTGTTGGTGAATCCGGATGCGGAAAAAGTGTAACCTCACTGTCAATTATGGGATTATTAGGAAGGGGCGGAGCCGTTACAGACGGCTCTGTCCTGTTTGATGGTAAGGATCTTCTTGGTATGACAGAAAAAGAGCTGGATCAGATTCGCGGCGATCAGGTTACCATGATTTTTCAGGACCCGCTTACTTCATTAAATCCCGTGTTTACAGTGGGGAATCAGATTACGGAGAGCATCAGGACGCATATGCATCTATCCGGGGAAGAGGCAAAGAAACGTGCAGTAGGTCTGCTTGAGCGGGTAGGGATGCCTGACCCCAAAGGAATTATGAAAAAATATCCCCACACTCTTTCAGGTGGGATGCGGCAGAGAGTAATGATTGCCATGGCATTATCCTGTAACCCGAGACTTCTTATAGCAGATGAGCCTACCACAGCGCTGGATGTTACCATACAGGCGCAGATTATGGAGCTTCTCCGGGAATTGCAGAAAGAGAACGGAATGTCCATGATTTTGATTACACATGATATCGGCCTGGTTGCCAATATGGCGGACCGGGTTCTTGTTATGTATGCGGGGCAGATTATTGAGGAGGCGCCTGTGGCAGAACTGTTTAAGAATCCTAAGCATCCATATACAAAGGCGCTTCTTGATACAGTGCCTACAATACGGGACGGCGCAGACAGACAGCTTACGGCAATACCGGGAATTGTGCCGGAAAGCTATGACCATATCAAGGGCTGCCGTTTTGCAGACCGCTGTAAATACCGCAGACCGGAATGTGACAATCCACAGCCTGACTACGAATTTGGTTCTTATCATTGGGCAAAATGTGTAGTGATGAAGGAAGGGGGAATACCGGTATGAAAAGTAATCAGCCAACTCCCTTAATTCAAGTAGAAAATATGAAAAAGTATTATCCCATCAAGGGAGGGATTATCAGTCATACCACCGGATACGTGAAAGCGGTGGACGGTGTCAGTTTTTCTATTATGGAAGGAGAAACTCTGGGGCTGGTAGGCGAATCCGGATGTGGTAAATCTACCATCGGAAGACAGCTGGTGGGTCTGGAGGAACCGACACAGGGACAAATTTTTTATAAGGGAAAGGATCTGTCAAAGCTGAAAAAGAGCGAGATGAGAGGGATCAGAACCAGATTGCAAATGGTATTTCAGGACCCCTATTCTTCCTTAAATCCCAGAAAACACATCTTTGAGATTCTTGCGCAGCCCATGCTCTATCATAAAATAGCCACGAAGGAAACAGTGGAAAAGGAGATTTTAAAAATCCTTGATATGGTGGGACTTCCAAGAAATGTGCTGGCAAGATACCCTCATGAATTTTCCGGTGGACAGCGGCAGAGAATCGGTATTGCCAAGGCGCTTTCCTTGAATCCGGAATTTATCGTCTGTGACGAACCGGTAAGTGCCTTGGATGTATCTATTCAGGCACAGATACTAAATCTTTTAAAGAGCTTGCAGAAGGATTTAAATCTGACCCTTCTTTTTGTGGGACATGGACTGGGAGCAGTAAATTATGTCAGTGACCGGATTGCAGTCATGTACCTTGGAAAGATTGTAGAAATGGGAGAGGCAAAGGAGATTTTTCAGAATCCGCAGCATCCTTATACCAAAGCTCTCTTGAATGCAGTGCCGGTGCCTGATCCGGAAGAAAAGAAAAAGAAGCATAAGCTTTTACAGGGGGAAATCGGAGACAGCAGCAATCCGCCTTCAGGCTGCCGGTTCCATACAAGGTGTCCCCATGCAACACACATTTGCAGCCAGCGGGAACCGATGATGCTTGAAACTTGTCCGGGTTCCGGTCATTTTGCAGCCTGTCCCATTGTGATGCAGAGTAAGGAGGTGCAGGAGGTTGGGTAAATACATTATCAAAAGAATTCTCATAGCGATTCCTGTGCTGATTGGCATTACCATTATCGACTATGCCATTATGTGCATGGCGGGAAGTCCTCTTGAAATGCTGAAGGGACCCAGAGTGTCCGAAACAGCGCTGGAAGCAAAAAGGATTGCGCTGGGATTGGATCAGCCCTTCTATATTCAGTATTTTGTATGGCTTGGACAGCTTTTGAGTGGAAATATGGGGTATTCCATCAAATCCTATCAGTCGGTCAGTGCCATGATTGCAAGCCATTTAGGTCCGACGCTTCTGCTGATGGGGGTTTCTCTTCTGGTAAGCCTTCTGATGGCGGTTCCTGCGGGGATTTACAGCGCTATCCATCAGTATTCCAAGGGCGACTATGCGGTAGTCACTTTTTCCTTTCTTGGAAGCAGTATTCCGGGATTTTTTCTGTCGTTGCTGCTGATTTATATTTTTACAGTAAAACTGGGATGGCTTCCCTCCAGTGGGATGACGACACTGGGGTCGGGGGGAGGCTTTTGGGATGTAGCGCAGCATATGATCATGCCGGTTATCGTACTTGCCACCTCTATGGCAGGCAGTAACATCAGATATATTCGAAGTGCGGTGCTGGAAATCCTACAGCAGGATTATTTGAGGACTGCCAGAGCCAAAGGAATTGGGCGGTTTATGGTCATCAACAAGCATGCCCTGCGTAATGCGCTGGTTCCCATTGTAACAGTAATTGGCATGGAAATACCGATGCTGTTTGGAGGGGCAGTCATTGTGGAGCAGGTGTTCTCCTGGCCGGGACTGGGGCTTATGACTATGAGTGCAATTACCAGTAGGGATTATCCGGTAATCATGGGTGTATGCCTTCTGTCGGCAATTGTGGTGCTGGCTGCCAATCTGGTTACGGATATTTTGTATGCTTTGGTAGATCCTACCATTCAGCTTGATTAAGGAACGATTTGCATGGGAAGCAATATGAATAGAAAAGAAAAACAGACAAAAAAGAAATTTGAGAAAAAAGCAAAGTACAGTATGACGAAAATTTCAGGAGAAGATGGAAGTGCGGTTAAGGATATTGCCAATGAAAGCTATCTTCAGACGATTTTTCGGAGGTTCCGGCATCACCATCTGGCAGTGGTCAGCCTTATCATAGTGGTGATTCTTGGGCTTGCAGCACTGTTGGCCCCTGTCATTGCCCCCTATGATCCGGACGAAATAGTGGGTACCTTTAGCGGAGCTCCCTGCAGGGAATTCTGGCTGGGAACAGATCAGATTGGAAGAGATGTATTCAGCAGGCTGCTTTATGCAATGAGAATTTCTCTTTTGGTGGGGATTATGGCAACCCTTATTTCTACTGTGGTGGGAGTAATCCTTGGACTGATTGCGGGGTATTTTGGCGGCATTGCGGATATGATCATTATGCGTTTTACAGATATGGTAATGTCGTTTCCCTATATCCTTCTGGTGCTTGTGGCAGCAGCTATTTTTAAACCGGGGCTTTGGAATATTATTCTGATTTTAGGCTTTGTGGACTGGCCCGGAATCGCAAGGCTTGTCAGGGGAAATGTGTTAAGTCTTAGGGAAACCAACTTTGTCAAAGGCAATCTGGTGGCGGGAATGCCGCTTAGGCATATTCTTTTTTCAGAGATATTACCCAATACCGTGGCGCCGATTTTAGTGTATGCAACTTCAGTGCTGGCATTATCCATGCTGGATGAGGCAGCGCTCAGCTTTCTGGGGCTGGGTGTCCAACCGCCCACAGCAAGTCTTGGCAATATGCTAAATGGTGCACAGTCGCTGACTGTACTGACGAAACAGCCATGGCTGTGGATTCCGGCAGGAACTTTGATTGTAGTTTTGGTTATGGCAATTAACTTTATCGGAGATGCGCTGCGGGATGCACTCGATCCAAACAGTGGGAGGTAAGTAAAATGCAGAAAAATATACAATTAGAAACAGCATTGAAAGAAGCCTTTTACTGGTTTCACAGACACCCGGAGCTGTCCTACGAGGAATATGGAACCACTGCAAAAATCCGGGAACTGTTGACAGAGGCGGGAGTTGAGATCTTACCCTGTAAGCTGGAAACAGGACTGGTGGCTATCATCCGGGGGGAAAAGACCGGGAAGGTACAGGCACTTCGATGTGATATTGATGCACTGCCGATCAAAGAGGAAACCAATATTCCCTATGCTTCCGAATTCGAGGGAAGAATGCATGCCTGTGGGCATGACTTTCACATTGCAGCGGGAATTGGATGTGCGCTTCTTTTAAAGGAACGGAAAAGTGAGCTTGCAGGGACAGTAAAGATTATTTTTCAGCCCGCAGAGGAGTCTTCTCTGGGGGCTCTTAAGATACTGGAAACGGATGTGATGGAGGATGTGGACTGTATCTGGGGAATCCATGCAGATCCCACCAATGAGACGGGAGTGCTTGGCATCAGGGAAGGCTATGTGACGGCAGCAGTAGACCGTTTCATTATTACGGTAAAGGGGATTGGTTGTCATGGGGCACATCCTGATGATGGTGTAGATCCGGTTCCTGTGGCGGCAGCGATTATTTCTGCCCTTCAGACTGTTGTGACAAGAAATATCAATGCCTTCCATCCGGCGCTGATCAGTGTTACAAGGCTGGAAGCGGGAAACACATGGAATGTGATTCCCGAAACCGCCATTTTGGAGGGCACGGTCCGCACGATGGACAGAGAAGACAGAATTTTGTTTGAAAAACGGTTGAAAGAAATCGCCGAACATACTGCTGTGGCATATGGAGCACAGGCACAGGTGGAATGGATTGCAGGTCCGCCTGCCACCTATAATGACAAGCAGATGGCAGAAAAGTGCATTCGTCTGGCGCAGACAAAGGGAAGTTTCCAAGTGGTTCCGGAGGAAAGCTCTTTAGGAGGCGATGACTTTGCATTTTTGGAGGAAGGAATACCGGGTTGCTATATTAAAATCGGAACAGGAAAAGGTCAGTTGATTCATCAGCCCGGTTTTAGGGTAGATCCTAAGGTAATTATGCCTGCTGCAGAATATCTGACAGAGCTAATGCTGAATCACGCTTAGGGCCTTTTCAAAAGCGGTCAACGGAGTTATATTGAGGATACATTAGCCGAAGCGGTCAACAGAGGTATATCATGAACCAAAAATTTTTCCAGCTGCCACCGGAAAAGCAACAGCGGATTATCAATGCTGCTTATAAGGTCTTTTCCCAGAACAGTTACAAAAAGGCTCCTATGTCGGAAATTGCCGCTGAAGGGGGAATTTCCAAAGGGCTTTTATTTCACTATTTTTTGAATAAAAAAGAATTGTATATGTATCTTTGGAACAATGCCATGGAGCAGACGCGCAAAGCAACATCAGAATACCGGGTAACCGAAACTACGGATTTCTTTGAGATGATACACCGCGCCTTGCAGGCAAAATGTTCTCTGATGGGCACCAGTCCATACCTGTACCAGTTTTCTGTAAAGGCATATTATGAACAGGAGCCGGAAATCAGAGCAGTTATTCAGGAAAGCTTTCAGCAGGTAAGTGAAAATAGTGAGAACGTGATTTGGCAGCTGGTGGATACATCAAAGCTTCGTAACGACATTGATATGAAACTGATGTATCAGGAAATTCTGTGGGTATCAGATGGGTATTTGAGGCAGATGATGCAGGATAATGTTTTGGAGCCTGCCCAAATGGAACGCGATTTTTCGAGGATGATTGAACAATGGAAAAAAGTATATTTGAAATGATGTATCAAAAAACTGTCCGGTACTCATTCTCGTAGGAGAATATGACCGGACAGTGATTTATTTTTCGCTCATTTGATCTAATAAATCAATCTTAATGTCATACAGTTTCTTTGAAAGATCTACATATACTTTGTGAGGATTTACGAAACGCTTAGTTTCATCCCAAAGAGTATCCAGTTCCTGCTGACAATAGTTTCTGATGTCCATAACCTTGGGGGATTCGTAGCAGCATTCCCCTTTTTGGAAAACGGGAACCATCAGCTCGCGAAGTGTAAAGGTTCCGGCGGGAAGCCGGGTCTTCTTCCAGGGTTCCAGGGGATCGAACAAAAGCAGTGGCTCATCCTCACTGAACTTTTCGTCCACAAGGCAGATCAAATCAGCCTTGATCTTACCGGTTTCCTTTTCATAAATACGGTAAATAGTCTTATTTCCGGGATTGGTAACCTTCTCAGAGTTTTCGGACAACTTAATCTTAGGAATAAACTCCCCATCATCGCCCATAACGGCGGCAAGCTTATATACTCCGCCGAAAGCCGGGTTATCTTTAGCGGTGATCAGATTGGTTCCAACACCCCAGGAGGTGATGGCAGCGCCCTGCGCCTTCAGACTTTCAATCAGGTATTCATCCAGATCGTTGGAAGCGGAAATCACGGCGTCGGTAAAACCGGCGTCATCTAACATGCGGCGCGCCTTCTTGGAAAGGTAAGCCAAATCGCCGCTGTCTAAGCGGATGCCGTAGTAAGTAAGGGGAATTCCCGCCTGACGCATCTCACGGAATACCTTGATTGCATTGGGAACACCGGATTTTAAGGTGTCATAGGTGTCTACCAATAAAATACATGCGTTAGGATACATATCAGCATAGGTTTTAAAAGCAGTATATTCATCGGGAAAACTCATGATCCAGCTATGTGCATGAGTGCCCTTGACGGGAACGTCAAAAAGCTGACCACATAATACATTGGAGGTTCCGATACAGCCACCGATGACGGCAGCCCGTGCTCCGTAAATTCCGGCATCGGGACCCTGTGCACGTCGCAGACCAAATTCCATGATGCCATCGCCCTTAGCGGCATAGCACACTCTTGCAGCTTTGGTGGCAATCAGGCTTTGATGATTGATGATGTTCAGGATTGCTGTTTCCACCAGCTGGGCTTCCATAATAGGAGCGATTACCTTGACAAGGGGTTCTCTGGGAAAAATAACTGTTCCCTCGGGAATAGCGTAAATATCGCCGGAAAATTTAAAATTTGCCAGATAGTCCAGAAAGTCTCTGTCGAAGATGCCCAGACCTGCAAGGTATTCAATATCCTCTTTGGAAAAGTGCAGCTCCTTGATGTACTTGATCAGCTGTTCCAATCCCGCTGCAATGGCATATCCTCCGTCACAAGGATTGTTTCTGTAAAAGGCATCAAAAATGACGGTTTCATTTCTGTCCTTGTGTTTAAAGTAACCCTGCATCATGGTAAGCTCATAAAGATCCGTAAGCAGAGTTAAATTTTGTCTGTCCATGAATTTCTCCCTTTCTTTTGCTACATTTTTTATATAATATACACCCAAATTTGTTCACTGACAAGACAGTCAATAAACAGATGAAAATAAGACGATTTAATGACTTAGAAGTAATCCGAAAAGTAAGGCTTTTCAACCGGGATTAAACGTTCCAGCCAGGTCAGCATATAATATTCGGTTTTGATTTTTTCGTGGTCATAAAGATAGGTAGGACGCTTATATCCCATCAGCATCGTGGTTAAGGTGTTGACGTTAAGCTCTACTACATTGATCGACTGGTTATCTTCCACCTGCTCACAGATGGTTTCACCATCGTGCCAGGATACCATGTAATCACCTTCATTCCAAGGAGCCATTTCGTCATGTACCTTAAAATGGATTTTAAAGTCCTCAGGCTGTACCTGATAGGGATAGTATTCCAGAAAATCCCGGACATTTATAATTCTTGCCATAATATAAGGAGAAATAGTTTCTGTAATTTCACTGTCTTCAAATAAGTATGCCATGGGCTCGCCGGAATAATTATCTCCCTGAACCTGATCAATCATGGAAAAATGTGCACTGATGTAGTTCCAGAGTCCATAGTTGGCTTCAATGTTCAGATACACCATCTCTTTGATGTGAAAAATGTCATTTGCAATATAATAGACCACATAACCGAGAGGCTTGTGTTCTTTGCTGTAATAAACAGCGGCAATCATATCGTCATTATCCCAACGCCAGTATTCTTCCCATGACAGATTGTCACGAATAAGGCACCCATGACGCTGTAGTGCGAAGTAAGAATGGACATTGTGGTAGTCAACGGAATCAAGGCTGACACGTTCCACCATGCCGCCTACAGGACGGGCTTTGGGAAGCTGAGTGTCCTTGACGGTAAAGGAGAGCTTATCCGAAACAATTTCCCAGCCCATTTTCCGATAAAAGGGAATGGAATAAGGGTAAAGGAAGGAAATTGGCATTTCCTGCTCGTGCATGTAGTTGATCGCATGCTTCATCAGAGAATGAATGAGTCCTCTTCCGGTATATTCGGGATAGGTTGCTACACCTGTAATTCCGCCCATGTCCATAATCTCGTCGTGGATATTTACCTTCATGGAGTAAACAACGATCATGGATGCAAGCTTTTCCTTATAAAACCATCCAAGAACATATGCCTTTTCCAGAATGGGACGTTTGGCAGATTTAATTTCTTCCTGTTGCCAGCCAGTCTGGAACAGTTCATACGAAGTCACCTGAAAAGCGTATTGGAGCAGGGCATTAAACTGTTCTAAGTCACTCTTGTCAAGTTCTCTCATTCGAAAGTCACCGTTTTTTTCAAGATAAGTATGCTTTTTTTGTATGTCATCCATAAATGCTGCCTTTCTGAAACGGACAGGAAAATATACGTCCGCTTTGCTCTTATTTTACACCAGTAAAAAGTAAAGGGCAACAACCGAGGTTGCTGTAAACAGGATCTCTTGTAAACGGATCGTGCAGATACCGGTCGAAATCTTGACGTTAAAGAACAGCCTTTGATAAAATAGGGATTGCAAAGGGGGATGAAAGTATTAGAAAGTATTATATTGATAATTTAAGATGGGCATGTATTTTACTGTTAGTCCCATATCATGCGGCAATGGCATGGAATTGCTGGGGTGAGGGGAATTATATCTGGTATCATGCAAATAAAGCTTTGAGTGCGTTTATTTTATTAGTTTCACCGTGGTATATGCCCCTACTTTTTGTGCTTGCCGGAATGAGCGCCAGATATTCTTTACAGAAAAGATTAGTAAAGGATTTCATAAAAGAAAGAATATCCAAGCTGTTATTTCCGTTTTTTATCGGAATGGTAACGATAGTTGCTGTTATGGCTTATTATGCAGACCGATTTCATAACGGTTATGAGAAGGGATTTTTGGCTCATTATGGGATATTTTTTACCCGATTTACGGATTTAACAGGCTATGATGGCGGATGGACACCGGCGCATCTGTGGTTTGTGTTATATTTGTTTATTATTTCGATGCTGTCATTAGGAGTTATCCGGGCGCAAAAAAGATTCTTCCATAGTTTTTCGTGTGAAAATACTAAAATGCATGTGATTTATCTTCTGGGAATTTTTCCGGCAATTGGAAGTCTTTTTT
Source organism: Bacillota bacterium (assembly GCA_029226935.1). Lineage (GTDB taxonomy): Bacteria > Bacillota > Clostridia > Lachnospirales > Lachnospiraceae > Suilimivivens. The sequence continues at coordinate 17,989 of JAQXYZ010000049.1, forward strand.
TAGACATTGGAGGAAAAAGCATGGGTATGTACTTGGCATTATATTTGCTGGGATATTATGTGCTGGCAGAGGATGCTGTTGTTGAAAAAATTGTAAAGTACCGTGTTTGGAACTTAATTATTATGCTGGCAGCAGATATTTTGGGAGCGTATATGTTTTTAGTGGATGAAAATGTCAATGGTGCGCTCAATATTGCCATGAGGTATATTGCACTTTGGTTTGGAATATTGGCAATAATCGGGTTTGCGAAAAAAGAATTTAATTTTGTCAATGGTATTACAAGATATCTCACATTACATTCATTTCAAATATATATCATACATTTTA